>JBIQML010000209.1:0-7517 GCA_044463405.1 Nakamurella lactea
GCAAGGCATGTCGATGTGCCGCACCCCGAGATGTGACACCGCGTCGATCACGGCGTTCTGCACGGCCGGGGTCGCCCCGATGGTGCCCGATTCGCCGATCCCCTTGGCCCCCAACGGGTTGTACGTCGTCGGGGTGGCCATCGGCACCAGCTCGAAGTCCGGCAGTTCCGGGGCCGAGACGATGCCGTAGTCGGCGAAGCTGGAGGTCAGCGGGTTGCCGTCCTCGTCGAAGCACACCTCCTCGTACAGCGCCTGGGCCGCGCCCTGGGCGAGCCCGCCGTGCCGCTGACCCTCGGCCAGCAGCGGGTTGAGGATGGTGCCGGAGTCGTCCACCGCGACGAACCGCTGCAGCCTGGCCTTACCGGTCGCCACGTCCACCTCGACCACCGCCAGGTGTGCCCCGAACGGGAAGGTTGCGCCCGGCGCGGTGAACACCGTGTGCGCCGAGAGTGGTTCGGACTCGGCCAGTTCGGCGAACGAGAGGAACTTGTCCGGGATGCCGACGACGCCGACCCCTGCCCGGCCGGTGTCCACCGCCAGGTCGGCCGGATCGACCTCCAGCAGGGCCGAGGCCCGCTGCTTGGCCAGCTCGATCAGGTCCAGCGATGCCGCCTGCACGGCGACCCCGCCCTGCTGCAGGCTGCGCGATCCTCCGGTGCCGCCGCCCTCCGGGATCAGATCCGTGTCGCCCCACTTGAGGGTGAACCGGTCCATGGGGATGCCGAGCTCCTGGCTGGCCAGCATCGCCCACGCGGTCGCGTGACCCTGCCCGTGCGGGGAGGTGCCGGTCAGGATGGTGGCGCTGCCGTCCGGATGCACCTCGACGGTGGCGTTCTCGCTGGGCGGGCCGGACTCGTCACCCCCGCCGGTGATCTCCACGTACACCGCCAGGCCGATGCCCAATTGGTCGTCGTCTCCGCGAGCCCTGCGGGCGGCCTGCTCGGCGCGCAGAGCGTCATAGTCCGCGGCGCGCAACAGGTTCTCCAGCGCCCCGGGGTAGTCGCCGGAGTCGTAGACGGCACCCATCGCCGTGGTGTGCGGCTCGCTGAACGCCGGCAGCATGTTCCGCCGGCGGACCTCGGCGGGGTCCATGCCGATCTCGGCGGCGAACAGGTCGACCGCGCGTTCCAGCGCCGCGGCCGCCTCCGGCCGCCCGGCGCCGCGGAACGCCCCCATGGGTGTGGTGGTGGTGACGACGCTGCGGGTGGAGGCCTCGACGCGGTCGAAGGTGTACACGCCGGGTGCCATCAGCGCGGTCAGCCCGGGCAGGATCACCCCGATCCGGGGATAGGCGCCGGCGTCCTGCAGGACCTCCAGCCGGTAGGCGATCATCCGCCCGTCCCGGGTGCCGCCGATGGTCACGGTCTGGTGCTGCGCCCGGCCGTGCGTCATGGCGGTCAGGTTCTCGGTGCGGGTCTCGGTCCAGCGCACCGGGCGCCCGGCGGTCCGGGCGGCGGCGGCGATCGAGATGTGATCGGGGTCGACGCCGAACTTGGCGCCGAACGCGCCGCCCACGTCCGGGGTGATCACCCGGACCTGGCCGGCGTCCACGCCGAGCGCGCGGACCAGCCCCGACTTGGTGCCCTGCGCGCCCTGGTTGGGCAGCCAGATGGTCAACCGCCCGTCGTCGCCCCAGACGGCGGCCGCGGCACGGCCCTCCAGCGGCGCCGGCGCCACGCGATTGTTGACGATGCGCTCGGTGACCACCACCTCGCAGCCGTCCAGCAACCCCGGGTCCTGCTCAGTCAGGTCGGAGTGCGCGGTGTTGGTGCCGACCTCCGGGAACAGCAGTACCTCGTCCCGGGCGGCCGCCTCCACGTCGACCACCGCCGGCAGCGGGTCGTAGTCGACGGCCACCAGCTCGGCGGCGTCCACGGCGGCGGCGCGGGTCTCGGCGAGCACCACCGCCACCGACTCGCCGACGTAGCGAACCGTGTCGGTGGCCAGCACCGGCTCGACCATCTTGGAGCCGAAAGCGCCCTTGCGGGGCGGCAGGTCGGCCAGGTCGGCGGCCGTCAGGACGGCCGCCACGCCCGGCTGGGCCAGCGCCTCGGCGGTGTCCACCCCGCCGATGCGGGCGTGCGCCACCGGCGATCGGACGAAGGCCGCGTGCAGCGCGCCGGTCAACTGGTCGTCGATCAGGTCCTCGGTGTAGACCGCGCCGCGCGTCAGGAACGCCGGATCCTCCACGCGCGGGACCCTGGTCCCGAGAATGCTCCCGTTGGGCAGTGCCATGGTGGTGACGGTAATCGCCGCCCTGCCATCACCGCCAACGGGGCCCTGGCATTCGGCTCGTGTGTCCGAGGTGGCGCTATCCCGCCATGCCGGACACACGAGCCGGGTGTTCGCCGGGCCGGGTCTACGCCGTCGGTGACGTGCCGGCCGATCCCAGCTGCTGGCACGCCTCGACCACCCGGGCCGCCATGCCGCCCTCGGCCGCCTTCAGGTACGAGCGGGGGTCGTACACCTTCTTGTTGCCGACCTCGCCGTCGACCTTGAGCACCCCGTCGTAGTTGGTGAACATGTGCCCGACAACCGGACGGGTGAAGGCGTACTGGGTGTCGGTGTCGATGTTCATCTTGACCACGCCGTAGGACACCGCCTCCGCGATCTCCTCTGCCGTCGACCCGGACCCGCCGTGGAACACCAGCGCGAACGGCTTGGACCCCTCGGGCAGGTCCAGCTTGGCGGCGACCGCATCCTGCCCGGCCCGCAGCACCTCCGGGCGCAGCTTGACGTTGCCGGGCTTGTAGACGCCGTGCACGTTGCCGAAGGTGGCGGCCACGATGTAGTCCTCGCCGGTGGGGTCGCCCAGCGCGTCCAGGGTGGCCAGGAAGTCCTCCGGGGTGGTGTACAGCTTGTCGTTGATCTCGCCGACGACGCCGTCCTCCTCGCCGCCGACCACGCCGACCTCGATCTCCAGGATGATGTGCGCGGCCTTGGTCAGCGGCAGCAGCTCCTTGGCGATCTCCAGGTTCTCGGCGAGCGGCACCGCGGACCCGTCCCACATGTGCGACTGGAACAGCGGGTTCTTGCCGGCCTTGACGCGATCGGTGGAGATCTCCAGCAGCGGCCGCACGTACCCGTCCAGCTTGTCCTTGGGGCAGTGGTCGGTGTGCAGCGCGACGGTGACGCCGTACCTGTCGGCGACCACGTGGGCGAACTCGGCCAGCGCGACCGCACCGGTCACCATGTTCTTCACCCCGGTGCCGGAGGCGAACTCCGCGCCGCCGGTGGACACCTGGATGATCCCGTCGCTGCCCGCGTCCGCGAAGCCCTTGATCGCGGCGTTGACGGTCTCCGAGGAGGTGACGTTGATCGCGGGATAGGCGAATCCGCCGGACTTGGCACGCTCGAACATCGCCGCGTAGGCCTCGGGGGTGGCAATCGGCATGGGTCGTCCTTCCGGTTTCGGATCGTCGGGCTCGGGTGTGCACCCACCCGCGCTCACCGCTCAGTATCCCGCAGGTGGCGGCCAGGACGGGGGGCAGGTGCCCGCGGCCGGAAGCGGCGCCGAACCGGGCCGGGAGATTCGGCCGACATGGCAGCATGAGGCCCGGCGATGTCGTAGCGTGCACGGGGTCGGTTCGTGCGCGATGTGTCGTGTGGGACGGCCGCGCGTCCGCCCGCCCGTGGACGTCGTCCGCCGGCCCGCAGACCGCGTCCACCGGCCCGGGGACGTCGTCCGCCGGCCCGCGGTGCGGCAGGGTCGGCTCGCGCGGCATCGGCGGTCGACCGGGATCGGGTGCTCGTCGGAAGGGAATCGGGGATGGCACGGGGTGACGAGGAGTCCCAGGTCGAGCGCACCCTGGGGACCCTGGCGTCACTGAACCCGGTCTACGGCGGCGCGATCGCAGAAGAGGCGCAGCCCGACGCTCCCGTCACCATCGACGACATCTACCGCTCGCACCGGATGGGCATGATCCGGCTGGCGATCCTGCTGGTGGACGACGTGGCCAGCGCGGAGGACGTGGTGCAGGAGGCCTTCACCGGGCTGTACCGGCACTGGTCCAACCTGCGCGACCGGGCCGCGGCCATCGGCTACCTGCGCACGGCGGTGGTCAACGGATCCCGATCCATGCTGCGCCGGCGCCGGACCGCCCGGGCGTACGTGCCGCCGGACGCGGGGACGGCGCGCTCGGCGGAGTCGCTGGCGATGATGTCCGCGGAGCACCGGGCGGTGGTGGCGGCGCTGGCCGAGTTGCCGGACCGGCAGCGCGAGGTGCTGGTGCTGCGCTACTACGGGGGCCTGTCGGAGGCGGAGATCGCCGAGGCCACCGGGCTGTCCAAGGGCACCGTCAAGTCCACGGCGAGCCGGGCGATCGCCAAGCTCACCACCGCGATGCGGGGCCAGCAGTGAACCGGACCGGGCCCGGCAGCATCCCGGGTGCCGGTGGGACCGCGGCGGTGTCGGTGCCGTGAGCACCCAGGAGCCGCACCGGGACGGTGACCCGGAACTGGTGATCCAGCAGGCGATGCGCGCCCTGGCCGGGGGTCGTCGGGAGGATGCCGCCGGATCGCCGGGCGGCGAGGTGCGGCACGTCCGCTGGAGCGTGACGCAGATCCTGCTGCTGGTCGCGATCGTCGGTCTGGTGCTCGGCATGGCCGCGGCATTCGTGGTGCTGCTGACCCGCTGATCTGCCTGGTGTTCGGCGACCGGCTCGCGCTACCCGCCGCCCGGCTCATGTGACCCGCCGCCCGGCTCGCGCTGCCCGCCACCCGGCTCACGTGACCCGCCGGCCCGCTCGCGCTGCCTGGTTGCCTGCCGACCCTCGGCCGTGTCGCCCCGGGTGGAATTCTTCGCAGTTCGTGGCGATCATGATCGGCGTTTGTGCAGGTCGCGCCGACCAAGATCGCGACGAGCAGTGACTTTTTGCCGCGCACCGAGTTCGGGAACGCGACGCTCATGCCGAGCGCACCACCCGATGACCCTGGCGCCCTGGCCCTCCGAACGGGTTTCGTGGACGCGTCCGGATGCGAGGTCCGGTTGACGATCCGATCGTCGCCGGGAGGCCGAGGTCGTCGGTGATCGACATGACGCGGTGCCGGGCGCCCATCCGCCGGAGGGAATACTCGGGACCCATGGCGAGCAGTCCGGCTGCGCCGGACGCGGCGACCAGGCAGGACGAGCCGGCGCCGTCCATGCTCCGCCGGCTGGTGGCGCTGACCACCGCGCACCTGCTCAGCGACGGCGCCGGCAACTTCCTGCCGGGCGTGTTGCCCGCGGTGCTGGTGGTGCTCGGGCAACCGGTGAGCATGGCCGGCGCGCTGGTCGCCGCTCTGAGCATCGGTCAGGTGCTGCAACCCCTGGTGGGCTGGGTCGCCGACCGGGTCGGCGGCCGCATCCTGCCCCCGCTCGGCCTGCTGTTGACCTCGGTCGGCGGCGGGCTGGTCGGGGTGGCGCCCACTACCGGGGTGCTGATCGCGTTGCTGCTGGCGATCGGTGTCGGCTCCTCGCTGTTCCACCCGCCGTCGCTGGCCAGCATCCGGCGGATGGCCGGTCCGCGCACCGGCCTGGCCATCTCCGTCTTCCTGGTCGGCGGCGAACTCGGCCGCGGGCTGTGGCCGACCATCGCCAGCCTGATCACCACGCACCTGGGGCTGAGCTGGCTCTGGCTGATCGCCATCCCCGGGCTGATCTGGTTGCCGATGCTGTATCACTGGATGCCGCGGCTGCCGGCGGGATCGACGGATCGGGCGCCGATCCGCTGGCGGCGGCACGCGTTCCCGGCGTCGCTGCTGATCGGATTCCGCTGCCTGCAGGCATTCACGGTGTTCTCGTTGTCGGCGTTCATCCCGATCCTGTGGCACCTTCGTGGCGAGTCGCTGGTGGCGGGTGCGGCGGTGATCACCACGGTCATCACGGTGGGGGTTGCCGGAAACCTCTTCGGCGGTTTCCTGGCGGACCGGGTCGGTCGTCGGCCGGTGCTACTGGCCTCGGCGGTGGGTGCGGCGGCGCTGGTGGTGCCGGTGGCGCACGTGTCCGGCTGGTGGGTGTTTCCGATTGCCGCGGCGCTGGGGATATCGCTGTTCCTGCCGGCGGCGTCGGCCATCCTCATCGGTCAGGACATCTTCCCGGAGAACCGGTCGATGGGCTCCGGGATCGCGCTGGGGCTGGCCAACGGGCTGGCGGCGATCGCCGTGCTGGTGGTGGGGCTGTTCGTCACCGAGACCAACGTGCTGGTGGTGTTCTGGGCGCTGGCCGCCCTGGCCCTGGTCTGTGTCCTGATCGCCGCCGCGTTCCCGGCCGGGCTGATGCGCCGGGAAGCGTCCTGACGGCCGAATCGAATCTGCCGGCCGGCGGCTACTCCATGGAGAACATGGAGCCGGGATTGAACAGCCCGCCCGGGTCGAGCGCCTTCTTGATCGCCCGATGCACCGACAGCGCCACCGGCCCGATCTCCTCGGCGAGCTTGGCCTGCTTCATCCGGCCCACCCCATGCTCGCCGGTGATCGTCCCGCCCAGCGCCCGCGCCTCGTCCAGCACCCGGTCGTAGGCCACCCGCGCCCGGGCCACCGCGTCCGGATCGGAGGCGTCGTAGACCATCGTCGGGTGCATGTTGCCGTCGCCGGCGTGCCCGACCACCGCGATCATCACGCCGGTCTCGGCGGACACCCGCTCGCAGGCCTGCAGCAGCGCCGCCATCCGGGTGCGCGGCACGCACACGTCGTCGGTGGTCCAGGTGCCGAACTCCTCCAGCGCGGGCAGCACGTCCCGACGGGCCTGCAGCAACATGCGTCCCTCGGCCAGGTCGTCGGTGACGAAGCACAGGGTGGCGCCCGCCTCGTGGCACACCCGCTCCATCCTGGCCAGCTCCGCCATTCCGGCGTCGCCTCCGACGTCGGACTGCCCGATCAGGATCGCCGCGGGGGTCTCGCCGTCGCCGAGCACCTTCGCCCCGGTGTGCGCCTCGACCGCCCGGATGGACGCCGAGTCCATGATCTCCAGCAGGGAGGGCACCAGCCCGTCCGCGATCGCCGCACTGACCGCCGCCCCCGCCGCCTCGACGTGGTCGAAGGCGGCGACCATGGTGCACGGCGCTAGCGGCTTCGGGCGCAGCGCCAGGGTCGCCTCGGTGATGATGCCGAGGGTTCCCTCCGAGCCGATGATCAGCTTGGTCAGGTCGTAGCCCGCCACGCCCTTGACGGTCCGCCGCCCGGTGCGCAGCACCTCTCCGGAGGCCAGAACCACCTCCAGCCCCAACACCGCGTCGGTCGTCACGCCGTACTTCACGCAGCACAGCCCGCCGGCGTTGGTGGACAGGTTGCCGCCGATCGAGCACCAGTCGTAGGAGGACGGGTCCGGTGCGTAGAACAACCCGCGCGACTCGACCGCGGTGCGCAGGTCCTTGTTGACGATGCCCGGCTGCACCACCACCATCCGGTTGCCCTCGTCCAGTTCCAGGATCTCGTTCATCCTGGTCATCACCACGGTGACGGCCCCGTCCACCGCATTGGCCGCGCCCGTCAGCCCCGACCCCGCCCCGCGCGGCACGATCGGCACCCCGGCGGCGGCA
>JBIQML010000210.1:0-7505 GCA_044463405.1 Nakamurella lactea
CGCGGGCCGCGGCAGATCTGCGTCACGGCGGCGCCGAAGGAGGAGAAGATGTGCCCGAACTCGGCTGCGATGTAGCCGGCGCCGACGATGACGACGCTGGACGGCACGTCCTCGATGCGCATCACGGTGTCGGAGGTGTGGTAGTTGACGCTCTCCAGGCCGGGGATGTCCGGGATGACGACTCGGGAACCGGCGGCGATGACGATGTTCTCGGCGGTGATGTCCTCGCCGGTGCCGTCCGCCAGGTCGATGTGCAGACGCTTGTGCCCGGTGAAGCGCCCGTGCCCGTTGTAGACGGTGACGTTGGGGCACTCGGGGCCCTCCCGGTAGGCCTTGCCGCTGGCTGCGATCGGGTCGATCCGGCCGAAGATGCGGTCCCGCATGGACTTCCAGTCCACCCGGTCGAGGCTGCCGTGCACCCCGAGCGGGCCCGCCTCGACGATGCCTTCGGCGATGTCGGCCGGGTAGACGAACATCTTCGTCGGGATGCAGCCGACGTTCAGGCAGGTGCCTCCGAAGGTGCCTTCCTCGACGATGGCGATGCTCCAGTCGTCGAAGTCGGGTCCCGGGATGGAGTTGCCGGAGCCGGTACCGATGATCAACAAGTCGTAGTGCCTCACCCTGTCAGGCTATGCGGCCGGGCGCTCCGGTGAGGCGAGAGGCCGTCGTCGGGAGCGGGGCGACCGGGGGCCATGGTTCGGGTGCGAGGTTTGCCGGAAATGCCGGAGCACGTGCGACGCCATACCTGGCCGGTTGAGGCTCTCTTGGTGGAAATGTCGGAGCACATGCGCCGGGTTGTCCCCAATCTGCCTTAGCGGCCCTGCGGGTCGGTCTCTGGCGGTTAAGGTATTTGACGGTCGGTGGCGTCGGCGGCTCGGTTGACCGGCGCCCGCGAAGCGTTGGAGTGCCCGGGGCGGAAGGGGGGCCATGCGACGGGGGCGCATTTTCACGTCGGTCAGTGCGACGGTCGTTGCTCTCGGCCTGGTGGCGGCGTGCACGCACATGACGCCGCCGACCGTGCTAGGTCCGGGTTCGATGACGGGCAGCGTCGTTCCGACGACGACCGGTCCGACGCCGCCGATGACGTCGAGTTCCGATTCGGTGGCGTCGGGCAGCGAGGCCGGGATTTTGGGCAGTTCGGCCCCACCCGTGGAGCAGACGTCTGGTGCGGTCTCTTCGGATTCGTCGACAACTTCGAGTGCGAGTGCTGGTGGCTCCTCGTCGGGGGAAGATCCCCCAGTCAGTAGCTCCAGCGGGCGGACGAGTCATGTCGTCCCCTCAACGAGGATGAGTTCGGACACCTCCAGCACGCGGTACTCGTCGACAGTCGTGCTTCCGCCCAGTGCCAAGACGGTGCAGCCGACTGATGATTCGCCGCCTTCAAAATCGCCTCCCCCGGCTGCCCGCGTCCACAACGCCAAGGGCGCAAGCGCATTCGCTTCCTGGTATGTGCGGTGGCTTCTGTACGCGTATATTGCGCGGACGGCCGAGCCACTGATCAAATACTCGTCGAACTGTGTTCAGTGTGATGGAGCTATTCGATATGTGAAGGAAGCAATCGCTCAAGGTCAATCATATTCCGGCGCGATCCTTGCAGCGGCGATAGTCGACGTCGGGGTCACCCAGAAACGCGCCGCCAGCGTCACGGTGAAGTGGCTCGACAAAGGCTATAAGATCACATCCCGCGCCGGCGACCTCGTTTACGAATCGACAGGTGGTGAAGGATATTACATCTTGACACTTTCCTGGCTGCACAAAGCTTGGACTGTGGATCAAATCATCACGGTGCATGTATGAAATTGCCACACGTAGCTGTAAGCCTCATCCTGGCAAGCGTCGTCTTGGTGATGGCGATGGGTGTCGCATCTGCCGATGATGCCCACGGAGGCGCAGGTGCTCGAATGGGCAACGGAAGTATTGACGTGAGTGGAACCTATGGTAGCGGTGCAGGACATAAAGTCGTGAGCACCGCCGTCGAATCGCCAGGCGATGCGTCTCCGAGCAAGCCGACGGACTATTGGGATTTTCGGACTGGCGCGGTGTGCTCGGATCTGGATGTGTCGTGTGTGCCGCCCTCGGCTGCTATTTGTCAGTCTCAGATTGATGACTATCAGCGTCGTTTGGCGGCGGATCCGTCCACGCCGGTCGAGACTTGGACTCCTGGTCGGATGGTGCATTTCGCCGCGGACGGCACGGTGATCTCAGTCGGTCCGCCGATGTGCAAGAACACCACGCCGCCACCGGGAGGCGACCCAGTCACACCGCCGGCACCGGTGGTGACCGATGCCGACGTGCTCGCGGCGTTCAAGTCGGCGCCGCTACCGGTTCCGACCGCAAGGATGAGACCGCAGTTTCCCGCGTGCGTTCACGTGAACGTGCCGAACTACGTGTATGTCGACCCGATCGACACCTCGGCGATCACGATCCCGTTGCTGGGCACGCAGGTGACGGTCTACCCCCGGATCTTGGACTACACCTGGGACTTCGGTGACGGGGACACGCTGACCACGACCGATCCAGGAGCACCCTGGCCCGATGGCACAGTGTCGTACACATACCGAAAGTCGGGCCGGTACGACGTCACGGTCACCGTCCGCTGGGCGGCGGATTGGCAGTCGCCGACACACGCCCGCTCGGCGGTACCGGGGGAGACGACTACCACGTCCCAACCCGGGGTCGCCTGGGTGCACCAGATGCATGTCGTGCTGCTGAACGATCCGAACGCGGTGCTGCCGACCAAGCCGCACGATCCGGCGGATGCCTGCTACCGGCAGTGACATTCATCCGCGCCCGTCCTTCAGGCACCGTGCTTTCGGTGCGGAAATGTCCGGTAGCCGGACAAATCCGCACCAGATCAGCCAGAGCTGATGGCTACGAGCGCGGTCGGCCCGAGCTGGGCTTGCGCCGGTAGCCGGAGCTGATGGCTGCGTGCGAGGTCGGCCCGAGCTGGGCTTGCGCCGAACCGGACGGCACCAGATCAGCGCCGGGCGGCGCGCCCGCCTGGACGATCTGCCGGACCGGAGGACGCGCCCGGGTCGCACGCAACCACCCCGATCGGAGCCCGACACCGCTCGACCACCACTGGGGCGCCGCCCTGCCCGAACCGAACGCAACCACCCGATGCCCGGCGGTCAGTACGCGAACGTGCCGACCAGCACCGCCCTGGCCAGGGTGTGGAACACCAGGTTGAACGACACCACCGCCGGCGTGGCCGAGGAGTCCACCCCGAGGGTCGGCACGTCCACCGCGTGCACCACGAAGTAGTAGCGGTGCACCGCGTCGCCCTGCGGCGGGGCACTCCCGTCGTACTTCAGGTTGCCGAAGTCGTTGCGCACGTGGAACGCACCCGCCGGCAGCCCCTCGTCGCCGCGACCGGCGTCGGTCGCGAGCGCCGTCACCGACGCCGGGACGTCCACCGCCACCCAGTGCCAGAACCCGGACGGCGTGGGCGCGTCGGGGTCGAAACAGGTCACGGCGAACGACTGGGTGCCCTCCGGGAAGCCGGACCAGGCCAGTGCCGGTGAGCGGTTGTCCCCGCCGGGGTCACCCGGACCGAACAGGTGTGCCCGGCCCAGCTGCTCGCCGTCGGTGACGTCGTCACTGGTCACCTCGAACGATCCCACCGATGGCAGCAGGTCGTACGGGTCGGGGGCGGTCGGTCGGTCCAGGCTCATGTGTCCATCCCTTCGGTCAGGGCCGCGGCAACACCATCCCACTGGCGCGCCTCGGGCCGCCGGGTGCGCTTGCCCGTGACCGTACTCCGATGATCATCCGGCCGGCGTGGCGATCTCCCGCAGGTGCTCGGTGAGAACGTCGCCGTCGGCGGCATCCACCCCCCGGCGGGTGAAGAACTCCGCGATCACGTGACAATCCCTGGCCAGGTAGCTCATGCCTTGCGGATTGCCGATCAGGTCCACCACCTGCGGCAGGTCGATCAGCACGCAGCCGTCCTCGTCGACCAGCACGTTGTAGGCCGACAGGTCGCCGTGCGTCATGCCGTCGGCGGCTAGCACCTCCAGGGTGGCGACCAGGTCGTGCCACAGGTCGGCGAATTCCGCGGTGGTCCCGTCGTGGGAGGCCAGCCGGGGCGCGGCCGTGCCGTCCGGCGTTCCGATGAACTGCATCATCAGCTCCGAGCCGATCAGCTGCACCGGGTAGGGCACCCTCGCCCCGGAGGTCCACAGGGCGCTCAGCGCGCCGAACTCGGCGACCGCCCAGCGGCCCGCCAGCAGGTCGCGCCCGAAGGCGGTGCGCTTGGCCATGGCGCGGGTCTCCCGGGATCGGCGGACCCGGCGGCCCTCCACGTACCCGGCGTATCGGTGGAACATCCTGTGCTCTGCGGTGCGGTAGGTCTTGACCGCCAGCAGGCAGGACGGTCCGTTCGGCACCGCCCGCTCCAGCACGCCGACGTCCGCCTCCTTCCCGGATTTCAGATCGCCCAGCGGGGTGTCGCGCGCGGACAGGGCGGTGACGAGCCATCCGGGCGCAGGCTCCGGGCCGTGGGTGGCCACGTCGTAGCTGGAGTAGGGGGACGATGAGGCGGGATCATCAGCGGGGACGCCGGTGTCCTCGCCCTCGCCCGCCTCGTCGATGTCGACCACGGAGCGCCCCGAACGACCCTCCGCCACCACCCTGACGGGCGCGTCGGCGTCGGGCCGGCGGGGGCTCCGCCGGCGGGATCGGGCGTGGAACTGACGGTCGTACAGGTCATCGAGGGCGTCGTCGTCGAACCCGTCGCTGTCGACGGGCACGGGAAATCGAGGCACGGGTGCTCTCCTTGCAGGCAGGGCCCACGCGCCGGCGGCGTGTCGGTGACGGCAGAGACCGTTACCGGAGCATCGGTGCGGCTGCGGGCCCGGGGATGGGTGACGGGGCTGGTCCGCTCAGGACAGTCATGGGACGACTCCCTTCCCTCGCAGGTGGAACACGGTGGCGTGCGGGGCTCGCACGCCCGCCGGGACCTCGGTCCCGACAGACTGCCGCCCGGAGCATCGGCGTGGCAACCGATTTTGCCGCGGAGGAATATGGCAAACCTCCCGGACCGGGCGGGACGACGTCCATGATCCGGGCATCGTGTCATTCGCGGTAATGCCACCCATTCGAGGAGCCGCCCGCCGCGCCACGCGTCCGTTCGGATGACAAGCACAATGGCATTGTGAAATCATCGATGTGATCTGCCAGACAAATTCGCTGCGCGCCATTTCGTTATGCCGGGCGTAACATCATCAATCGCAAATGATCATTTGCCGCCTCGTGCCGCCGTTAGCGACGGTCCATCAACTCGGTGCGTGAGGAGTGCGCAATGGATGTGTCATTCGTGCAGTCGGCCTTCCCGCCCCTGGCCCTGGGATTCTTCGGGCTGGGAACCGGCTACCTGATCTACGGCCCTCAGGAGTTGCTGAAATGGCCGCCCCGCGACGAGAGCGTGGACCGGGCCACCGGAATCTGGGGCGTCTGGATGCCCGGGTTCTGCCAACTGGTCACAGGCATCATCCTGTTCGTCGGAATGACCTGGCTGCAGGTCTTCTCCAAGTCCCCGCCGCTGTACATGGCAGCGTTCGCGTTCTCCGCCTACGGCATCCACTGGTTCGCCATCGGATGGAACCGCATGCAGCGCAACGACGCCCGACCGAACGCGGGCATGTGCGTGGCCTACACGATCGTCTCGATCATGGGTGTGGTCGTGTTCTTCGCGGCTGGCGACTGGCCGGTCGGGCTGCTGTTCGTCGGCCTGACGCTGATCTACATCAGCGACTTCTTCGCCGCCTTCAAGATCGCCCTCGGCGAGCGCGCACTGGGCTTCTTCCACCTGCTCACCGGAGCCTGGCTGATGTACCTGGCGTTCTCGTCCGCCGTCACCTTCTCACTGGGCTGGACCTGGCCGCTGTAGCGGGCTCGGCGAACGCCCACCGACCCTGCAGGAGAACCATTTCGAGATTAGGCTTAGGCCATGGCCGATAGAGATAATTTTCACGGTTCGGTTTCCGCTCCACCCGCACCGGATCTGGAGGTCGGCCCACCCAAGTCGGCGTCCGTGGGAGTGGCTGGCATCGCCGAGTCCATGCGCTACGCGATGGCGGAGATGGGGCCGGTCCGGAGCCTGAAGACGTTGCTGTCGATGAACCACGTCGACGGCTTCGACTGCCCGAGCTGTGCCTGGCCGGATCCGGAGCCGGGCGAGCGCAAGGTCGCCGAGTTCTGCGAGAACGGCGCCAAGGCCGTCGCCTGGGAGGCCACCCGCAAGCGCGTCACGCCGGACTTCTTCGCCGAGCACAGCGTCGAGCAGCTGCGCCAGCTGGACGACCACAACCTCGAGCACTTCGGCCGCCTGACGGACCCGATGTACCTGGCACCCGGCGCCTCGCACTACGCCCCGATCTCCTGGGACGACGCGCTGCAGCTGGTGGCTGACCGCCTGACGGCGCTGCCCGATCCCAACCGCGCGGTGTTCTACACCTCCGGTCGATGCAGCAACGAGGCGGCCTTCGCCTACCAACTGATGGCGCGCCGGCTGGGAACCAACAACCTGCCGGACTGCTCGAACATGTGCCACGAGTCCAGCGGTGCGGCGCTGTCCCAGACCATCGGGGTGGGCAAGGGCGTGGTCACCCGGGAGGACCTCGCCCAGCACGCCGATCTGATCATGATCGCCGGCCAGAACCCCGGCACCAACCACCCCCGGATGCTCACCGCGCTGGAGCAGGCCAAGAAGCGCGGGGCGCGCATCATCGCCATCAACCCGTTACCGGAGGCCGGCTTCGGCCGATTCCACAACCCGCAGACCGCCAAGGGTCTCGCCGGTGGCGGCACCCAGCTCGCCGACCGGCTGGTCCCGGTGCGGGTCAACGGGGACCTGGCGTTGTTCAACGGTCTGAACAAGGCGCTCACCGAGCGGGAGGACGCCGCGCCCGGCACCGTGTTCGACCGCGATTTCCTGGCCACCTACTGCGACGGCCTGGACGAGGCCGTCACCGCCTGGCGCGAGCTGGACTGGGCGACCATCGAGCAGCAGAGCGGCCTGTCCCGCGGCGAGATCGAGCTGATCGCCCAAGACGTGCTGGCGGCCGACAGCATCATCGTCTGCTGGGCGATGGGCCTGACCCAACACCGCAACGCCGTCGCCACCATCCGGGAGATCACCAATTTCCTGCTGCTGCGCGGCAACATCGGTCGTCCCGGCGCCGGTCCGTCCCCGATCCGCGGGCACTCCAACGTGCAGGGCGACCGCACCATGGGGATCTGGGAGAAGATGCCACCGGCCTTCCTGGACAAGCTGCAGTCCGAGTTCGGATTCGACCCGCCACGCGAGAATGGCTGGGACACCGTCGATGCCATCCGGGCCATGCGGGACGGCAAGGTCGACGTGTTCTTCGCGCTCGGCGGGAACTTCGTGGCCGCCACCCCGGACACCGCCGTCACCGAGGCGGCCATGACCAACTGCCAGCTGACCGTGCACGTGGCCACCAAGCTGAACCGCTCGCACCTGTGCCACGGCACCGAGGCGC
>JBIQML010000211.1:0-6394 GCA_044463405.1 Nakamurella lactea
GGTCAAGGAGCGCAAGCACCGCATCGAGGACGCCGTGGCCGCGACCAAGGCCGCCGTCGCCGAGGGCATCATCGCCGGCGGGGGCTCGGCCCTGGTGCATGCCGCGGCCGAGTTGGCCGACGGGCTGGGACTGACCGGCGACCGCGCGCTCGGCGTGGCCATCGTCCGGCGGTCGCTGTCCGCCCCGGCGCACTGGATCGCCGCCAACGCCGGCGCCGAGGGGGCCGTGGTGGTCGCGCGGATCGCCGCCGCGGACCGTGACCACGGCTACGACGCCGCCACCGGTGAGATCACCGACCTGTCGGCCGCCGGGGTCATCGACCCGGTGAAGGTGACGCGGTCGGCGGTCGCCAACGCCGCCTCCATCGCCGGCATGGTGCTGACCACCGAGACCACCGTGGTGGACATCCCGGAGCGGGAGAGGGCCGCGGCACCGGGCGGTCACCAGCACTGAGCACGGCGCTGATCACGGTGCTGGTCACAGCGCTGGTCACCAGGACCGGTCACCTGCGCTGATACCGCACCAATGACGTCACGCTCGCGACCGCCGGCGCCGGCCCCCCGGCGGTTGCGAGCGGACCACGAACGAGTGACGGCTCGGCGCTCCATGATCACGATCGAGAGGGCGTGTGCGGCCGATACGGCCGGCTGCAACCCCCGAATGCCGCACGGCCGCTCCCTGAGTGGGTGAGTATCGCCATCACCCGAAGGAGTGACTTCACGCTCCGTCTACCGTAAGATCGCGCCCGATGAGCACTGACGGCAGCACGGGCGTCGGACCGCGACGCGGCACGAGGGATGCGGCGCGTCCCGCCTCAGTGGACGCCGGCGAGCATCTGCTGACGCTCGCTCTCGCTCAGGCCGCCCCAGATGCCGTACGGCTCGTGCACCTGCAGCGCGTGGCGCCGGCAGGCGATCAGCGCCGGGCAACTCGAGCAGACCGCTTTCGCCTTGGCCTCGCGGCGGGCGCGGGCGGGGCCGCGTTCGCCCTCGGGGTGGAAGAAGTAGGCGCTGGACATGCCGCGGCACGCCGCGTGCATCTGCCAGTCCCACAGATCGGCGTTGGGACCAGGAAGTCGTCTCGTATCTGCCATGTGGTGCCCCTTCTCGACCGTTCCGGCCCGGCTTCATGCCCGTCACCGACGAAGGGGGGCACCTCGTCGGGGACGCCGCACCGCTGCCGGCCGACTCGGCCGCACCAGCACCGCCACCCCTGGGGGTGTCCCTGCTCCCACCGGATCTGCATTGATGCCGGGGCTGCAGTTGACCTGACCATAGATCGCGACGCGGGCATGATCAAGTCACTCCGATCAGTCGATGTCAGCCGGCGTGCGGCCCCGCCGGGGGACGCCCCGATGGGGCTGTGTGGGGCGGGCCCTGCCCGCGCATCGGCGGGCCGACGCCCGGTTGCGCCGGCGACCGGAGGAACTCGCCGCAACACGTGGGTGACACGTTGCGATCGAACCGCTACAGTGTGTAATGCCGCTTCGGGCTGGAGACGACCGGTCCGAGCGGCGGACGTCCGATCGGATCGCGACGCGGGGATCCGCCGGTCGACAGTCAGCTACCGCTTCGAGGCCCGAACGGTGGTTATCGACCAGCGAGGGAGACAGGCTCGTGACCAGCGTGCTGATCTGTGACGAGCGCCGGAGCGCTCGAGACGGGCTGACCCGTGTGATGGTGTCGGTGCCGTCCGTGGACACGATCGACTCGGTCTCCAGCGGCGACGAGTTGCTGGCTCGATACGGCCGAGAGGCCACCGATGTGGTGCTGATCGGCACCCAGCGGGCGCTCACCAGCGGCATCGAGGCCACCCGCCGGTTGCTCGCGGTGCACCCGTCGGCGGTGGTGATCGTCTTCGGATCGCCGGACGACACGCCGTCGATCGCGGCCGCCATCGCCTGCGGCGCGCGCGGCTTCCTGCGGTGGGACGTCACCGCCCCGGAGCTGCTGGCGGCGCTGGCGGACACCCTGACCAGCCCTCGGATCCCCTCGCCCCGGGACGCGGTGGACGGGGACGCACCACTCACCGAGCGGGAACTGCAGGTGCTGCGCGGGATGAGCCAGGGCCAGTCCAACGGCGAGATCGGGCACGAGCTGTTCCTGTCCGAGGACACCGTCAAGACCCACGCCCGCCGGCTGTTCCGCAAGCTCGGCGCGCGCGATCGGGCGCAGGCCGTCGCCGTGGGCTTCCGGCGCGGGCTGGTGGCCTGACCGTCCGGGTGAATCGGCGGTCCATCGCTGTCGGAGCGTGGGTTCGGCCCGCGCAACCGGGTGACCGGCACCAGCGGTTGGTCGGTGCGCCGTCGCTGCGCCATCGGGCGCTCTACCATCAATCACCGGCCCGGGAGCCGGTGCATGATCACGTGCAACGTCGGATGGCCGATACACTTGGCCCCGCGCGTTGCCGTTGCATGCTGGGTGCGACTGTAACGGCATGGTGGTCAGGGACGATGAATCTGTCGGATGACGAGATCGATGTCGTGGTCGACCGTGCGGTCGGCGGGGACAGGGCCGCGCTGACCGAGCTGCTAGGGCGCGTCCATCCCATGGTTGTCAGGTACTGCCGGGCGCGCATGTCCGCCTCGCACCGGTCACTGTCGTCCGCCGACGACGTGGCGCAGGAGGTGTGCATGGCGATCATGACGGCGCTGCCCACCTACGCGCGGGACGGCCGGCCCTTCCTGGCGTTCGCCTATGGCATCGCCTCGCACAAGGTGATGGATGCGCACCGCTCCGCCGCTCGGTCCCGGTCGCAGCCGATGGCGGAGGTGCCGGACGGCATCAGTGACGAGGACGACCCCCAGGAGATCGCCGTCCAGGACTCCGTCGGACGCACCATCAGCGAACTGCTCGACGAGTTGCCGCCGCTGCAGCGTGAGATCCTCGTGCTGCGCGTGGCCGGCGGATTGACCGCGGAGGAGACCGCGGACAGCCTGGGCACCACCGCCGGCGCGGTTCGGGTGGCGCAGCACCGCGCGCTGGGCAAGTTGCGCGCCATGGTGACCGCCGATGCTGAACTTCTGGAGCTGCTGACCTGATGCCGCCCGGTCCGCGAAGGCCACACCGCCTGACCGGATCGTCCCGTCCGGACGATCTGGTGGCCGTGGCCTTCGACGACGCCGTGCTGGATCGGTTGGCGGCCCGTTCCCGGCGGGCGCCGTCCCACGGGACGGCCCGCTGGATCAGCGACGACGACGATCGGGTCTCGCAGCTGTTCGCCGACTGGCAGGACCGGCTGATCGCCAGACCGCAGCCGGCGTTGCCGAACGCGGATCGGGCTGCGGAACTGGTCGCGGCCGGCGGTCACCGATCGTCGTTGCGGCCGGCGCTGGCGATCGCGGTGGCGATCTGCTGCCTGCTGGTCGGAGCGGCGGCCATCGGCGCCCGATCGGCCCGCCCCGGCGATCCGCTGTTCCCGGTGACCCAGGTGCTGTGGTCCGACCAGGCCGATTCCGCGGTGGCCGGTGAGCAGGCTCGGAACGCGATCAACTCGGCCAAGGTGGCGCTGGAGGCCGGTCACCCGCAACATGCGGCCGAACTGTTGCAGCAGGCCGGCATCGGCATGATCCGCATCAGCGACACCGAGGACCACGCCGCCGTGCAGCGGGAGCTGGCCGCGGTGTGGATCGAACTGGCCGCGGTGAGCCCGGCGACGGCCCGCAGGATCGCCCCCGACATCCGCCTAACCACGGGACTGTCATCCGGCGGGGCCGACGGGCAGACCGCCCGGAACGGCTCGCCGGGACAGGCGGCCGGAGCGATCGGGATCACCGACGCCGTGAAGGGCACGCCGCCATCGGCGACGTCCCCGAGCAGCACCTCGCCGGTGGCCACCTCGCAGGCGGAAGGGGCACCGCCGCCAGCGGCCGCCGAGGCTGGCTCGACCTCGTCGAGCGCGCTTGGTCTGTCCTCGACCGTCGCCGCCGCGGAGGCCGGCAGCAACTCCGGCTCTGCGGCGGCGGGTAACCCGACCGGCTCGAACGCGGTGGACACCCAGTACACCGCAGGCACGGAGGGGGCACTGGAGACCGCGGGCGCGCTGGGCACAGCGGGCACCGTCGTCCCGTCCACCCAGCCGGCGGCCGGCGGGTCGGACCCGACGTCCGCGGGCCGGTCGGCATCCAGCAGCGCGGGCTCGACCAGCACGACCGCCAGCCGCGCCGGCAGTTCCACCGCCGCGTCGCCGCCGACCTCGACCTCGCAGTCCGACCCGACCACCGGCAGCACCTCGCAGACCACGCCGCCGACCACCGCGGCGGCCCCGCCCGCGCAGACGCCGACCGCGACCGCGCAGGTCACCGCGACCAGCACGTCCTCGCCGACATCCGGCACCACCACGACCGCGTCCAGCACCCCGGTGACCTCGACCCCGACCTCCGAATCGGCCGACGAACCGCCGTCGATGCAGCAACAGCTCATCGTCGTGCCATCGAGCTCGTCCACGTCCACCTCTTCGACCGGTTCGACATCGCCCACGACGTCCCCGTCACCGACCACCTCCCCGTCCCCGACGACGACCCCGGCACCCCCGGCCGGCGGCTGACCCCACTCACGGCGGCCGGCCGCAGCGGCAGACCCGCGGCCCCGTGCCGGGCACCGGCCGCGCGCACCGCACGACCTACCATGGAACAGGCCGTGTCGGCGCCGATCCCGCGGCGCCGAATCGTGACGGCCGGGAGGGGCACATACCGCCATGGGATCCGCGCCGTTCGCCGGGCCTGACCCGACCGCCGACAGCAGCACCGACGAGAAGTTCGCCCTGGTCGGATTGACCTACGACGACGTCCTGTTGCTGCCGGACGCCTCCGACCTGATCCCCAGCGAGGCGGACACCTCGACCCGGCTGACCCGCCACGTCAGCCTGAACATCCCGCTGGTGTCCAGCGCCATGGATACCGTCACCGAATCCCGGATGGCCATCGCCATGGCCAGGCAGGGCGGCATCGGGGTGCTGCACTACAACATGCCCCCGGACGACCAGGCCGGCCAGGTGGAGACGGTCAAGCGGTCCGAGGCCGGCATGGTGACCAACCCGATCACCTGCGCGCCGGAGGACACCCTGGCGGACGCCGACGCGCTGTGCGCCCGGTTCCGCATCTCCGGGGTCCCCGTCACCGACGCCGCCGGCCACCTGGTGGGCATCATCACCAACCGGGACATGCGCTTCGAGACCGACATGAGCCGGCCGGTGCGCGAGGTCATGACCGCGATGCCGCTGATCACCGCGCCGGTCGGGGTCAAGCCCGACGACGCGCTGGCCCTGCTGCGCTCGCACAAGATCGAGAAGCTGCCGCTGGTCGACGCGGACGGCGTGCTGCGCGGCATGATCACCGTCAAGGACTTCGTCAAGACCGAGCAGTACCCGCTGGCCGCCAAGGACCCCTCCGGGCGGCTGCTGGTGGCCGCCGCGGTCAGCGTCGGGGACGCCTCCTTCGAGCGGGCCATGTCGCTGGTGGACGCGGGCGTGGACGTGCTCACCGTGGACACCGCGCACGGGCACTCCCGGGCGGTCGCCGACATGGTGGCCAGGCTGGTCAAGGAGGTCGGCGAGAAGGTCGACGTGATCGGCGGCAACGTGGCGACCAGGGCCGGCGCCCAGTCGCTGATCGACGCCGGCGCGGACGCCGTGAAGGTCGGGGTCGGCCCCGGTTCCATCTGCACCACCCGGGTGGTCGCCGGCATCGGGGTGCCCCAGGTGACCGCGATCCACCAGGCGGCCAAGGCCTGCCGGCCCGCCGGCGTGCCGCTGATCGGCGACGGTGGGCTGCAGTTCTCCGGCGACATCGCCAAGGCCATCGCGGTCGGCGCCGACACCGTGATGCTGGGCTCGCTGCTGGCCGGCGTGGAGGAGTCGCCCGGCGAGCTGATCTTCGTGGCCGGCAAGCAGTACAAGACCTACCGCGGGATGGGCTCGCTGGGCGCGATGCGCTCGCGCGACTCCTCCCGCTCGGCCGGTCCCGGTGCGCGTCCGGGTGCTCGCGCCGCCGACGCCGGGCCGGTGGCCGGCGGGTACTCCCGCGGCCGGTACGGGCAGCACGACGTGCTGTCCGACGACAAGCTGGTGCCGGAGGGCATCGAGGGCCGGGTGCCCTACCGGGGCCGGCTGGCCGACGTGACCCACCAGCTGGTCGGCGGGCTCCGGGCGGCCATGGGCTACACCGGCTCGCGCACCATCGGCCGGCTGCAGGAGGCGCGCCTGGTGCGCATCACCTCGGCGGGGCTGCGGGAGTCGCACCCGCACGACATCACCATCACCGCCGAGGCCCCCAACTACTTCGACCACTGAGCCGGGCCCCGCCGCCCGGCCGCATGGATCCGGCCCGCCGCCCCGCCGCGTGGATCCGGCCCGCCGCCCCGCCGCGTGGATCCGGCCCGCCGCCCCGCCGCGTGG
>JBIQML010000211.1:6494-7493 GCA_044463405.1 Nakamurella lactea
ATCAACTTCGCCGGCATGCATGATCGTGGCGGATTTGTGCATGCCGTGACTGGCGGGACAAACTTCATGCATGCGCCCGGCCTGGCGTGCGCCGCCGGACGGTGACGGGCGGTGACGGGACCCACGGGGCCGGGCCCCAGACGATCGGAGGACGGCAGTGCCGGAGAGCGTGGAGATCGGCATGGGCCGGGAGGCCCGGCGCACGTACGACCTGACCGACATCGCGATCGTGCCGTCGCGGCGCACCCGGTCGTCGGCGGAGGTGTCCACCACCTGGCAGATCGACGCCTACCGGTTCGACATCCCGCTGGTGACGGACTCCTCGGACGCCGTCGCGTCCCCGGAGATGGCAGTCGAGACCGGAAGGCTGGGAGGTCTGGGTCTGATCAACGCCGAGGGCCTGTGGGCCCGGCACGCCGACCCGCGGGCGGTGATCGAGGAGATCGTGCAGATCGCCGCCAACGCCGAGAATCCCGACGACGCCACCGCCGCGCTGCAGCGCGCCTACGCCGCACCCATCGACGACGCGCTGCTGGCCGAGGCCATCGGCACGGTGCGGGCGGCCGGCGGCACGGTCGCCGCCCGGGTCTCGCCGCAGAACGCCGCCGACCTGGCCGGCCGGGTCATCGCCGCGGGTGCCGAACTGCTGGTGATCCAGGGCACCATCGTCTCGGCCGAGCATGTCCGGCGCGGAGGCGAGGCGCTCAACCTCAAGTCGTTCATCGCCGACTTGGACGTCCCGGTGATCGTCGGCGGCGCCGCCAACTACCAGACCGCCACCCACCTGATGCGCACCGGCGCCGCCGGCGTGATCGTCGGCACCGGGGCCGGCGCCGCCTCCACCACCGACGAGGTGCTGGGCATCGCGGTGCCGATGGCCACCGCCATCGCCGACGCCGCGGCCGCCCGACGTGCCTACCTGGACGAGACCCGCGGCCGGTACGTGCACGTGTTCGCCGCCGGCGACATCGCCACCAGCGCGGACATCCCCAAGGCCAT
>JBIQML010000212.1:0-7469 GCA_044463405.1 Nakamurella lactea
GGACCATCGTCATCGACCGGGACAACTTCCCCACCGACCGGTTCGTGGTGGAGTCGATCGCCCGCGATCTGGACCTGCGGATCCGGTGGCTCACGCCGGATCCCGCCGCCGGGCTCACCGTCGACGACGTCACCGCCGCCTTGGACGACGACGTCGCCGTGCTGACGGCCAGCCACGTTGCGTACCGGTCGGGCTACCTCGCCGACGTGAAGGCCGTCACCAGGGCCGCGCACGACGCCGGGGCGCTCGCCGTGTGGGACCTGTGCCATTCCGTCGGGTCCTGCGAGATCGAACTGGACGGCTGGGATGTCGACTTCGCGGTCGGCTGCACCTACAAGTTCGTCGGTGCCGGCCCCGGTGCCCCCGCGTTCCTGTACGCGGCGCGCCGGCACCACGGGAGCCTGGATCAGCCGCTGTGGGGCTGGCTCGGTCGCGCCGACGCCTTCGAGATGGAGCAGGGCTACGTGCCGGCCGCCGGGGTGCGCTCGATGATGTCCGGCACCCCCACCATTCCCGGCGTGCTGGCCGTCCAGCAGGGCGCGCGGGTGATCGCCGAGGCCGGCATCGCCGCCATCCGGGCCAAGGCCGTCGCGCTCACCGAGATGGTCGTAGGCCTGCACGACTCCTGGCTGGCACCACTGGGTTTCACGCTCGGGTCGCCGAGGGAACCGGAACGGCGAGGAGGGCACGTCACCATCTGCCGGCCGGACGCGCGCGAGCTGTCGGCCCGGCTGATCGACGCCGGCGTGCTGGTCGACTTCCGTACACCGGATGCCATTCGCATCGGGCTGTCGCCGCTGCCGGCCAGCTTCACCGAGGTGTTCGACGCGATGACGGTGATCCGCGACCTGGCCTGCTAGGCGCATCGTCGTGGTCGCCTCCTCCGATTCGCTGCCGCCCGATCGTGCGGGTTCGCCGAGTTCGCTGATCGTCACCTTCGCCGGCTGCTACCTGCGGCAGATCGGCGGCTGGATCGCGGTGGCCGACCTGATCCGGCTGCTCGCGCTGGTGGACGTGCCCGGACCGGCGGTGCGGCAGTCCGTGCTGCGCCTCAAGTCCCGCGGATTCCTCACCTCCGAGCGCCGCGGCGCCGTGGCAGGGTACGCGCTCACCGAGGCCGGCCGGGCGGACCTGGGCCCCGGCGATCGGCGCATCTTCCGGTACGGCAGGGCCGATCTCGCCGACGGCTGGGTGCTGGCGGTGTTCTCGGTGCCGGAGTCGCACCGGAAGCATCGTCACCAACTGCGCAGCCAACTCGGCTGGCTGGGCTTCGGCACCGTCGGATCCGGCGTGTGGGCGGCACCGGCAGCGCTGGCCGGATCGGCCCGCGCGCTGCTGGCGTCCAACGGACTGGACGGCTATGTCACCTGGTTCCAGGCGCGCTCGCTGGACCCCGTCGAGGTCGCGGCCTGGTGGGATCTGGGCTCGCTGCGGGGGCAGTACGACGCGTTCCTGGATCGTTGGGCGCCGCAGACGAGCGGGACGGTGGCGGCGGCCGCCGGCGACGACGCCTTCGCACGCTACCTGCATCTGGTCGACGACTGGCGGCTGTTTCCCCGCATCGACCCCGGCCTGCCGATCGAGCTGTTGCCCCCGGACTGGCCCGGACCGGCTGCCTGGAAGGCATTCTCCGTGCTGCGTCGGCGGTGGGCGGAGCCCGGATTGGAGTATGTCAGGCAATTGACCGGCATCGCCGGCCGAACGGTCGCAACCTGATCAGGCCGACGCAAGACCCGCGGGCCTCGGGGCCTCCGGTCTCGGCGCCTCAGTGACTCTCGGCCTCAGTGCCGCAGCGATTGCCGGATCCGGGCGGCTTCCCGGGTCAGGTGGTCGCGTTCGGCGACGCTGGTGGCCACCTGCGCGGCCCGGACGTACAGGCCCGCGGCCAGCTCCAGGTGCCCCGCCCGGTCGTGCAGGTATGCCGAGGCGGCCAGATACCGGGGCAGCGATGGGTCGACGTCAGACAGGGCGGCAAGTCCGGCCGCCGGCCCGTCAGCCTCGCCCACCGCGACCGCGCGATTGAGCCGCACCACCGGACTGCCGGTCATCCGCAGCAGCTCGTCGTACCACTCAATGATCTGCACCCAATCCGTCTCGGCGGGGGTCCGAGCGTCCGCATGCAGGGCGGCGATCGCGGCCTGCGCCTGGTACTCGCCCAACCTGTCGCGGGCCAGCGCCGTCTGCAAGATCGTCACGCCCTCGGCGATCAGCCCGGTGTCCCACGAGGACCTGTCCTGCTCCGCCAGCGGCACCAGTCGCCCACCGGCGCCGGTGCGCGATGCACGGCGCGCGTGATGCAGCAGCAGCAGGGCGAGCAGGCCGGCCACCTCCGGATCGTCGGTGAGCCCGTGAAGCTGGCGAGCCAGCCGGATGGCCTCGACCGCGAGATCCACGTCACCGCCGTACCCCTCGTTGAAAACCAGATACAGCACCCGAAGGACGGTGGCCAGGTCCCCCGGCCGGTCGAGGGGGAGACCGACCAGGCGCCGCTTTGCCCGGTTGATCCGCTGCGCCATGGTCGCCTCGGGGACCAGGTATGCAGCAGCGATCTGCCGGGTCGTCAGGCCCCCGACGGCGCGCAGGGTCAGCGCGGTCGCCGAGGCGCTCGGCAGCACCGGGTGCGCGCACAGGAAGTACAACGCCAGCGTGTCGTCGGCGCTCGGCACCGGCCCGCCGACCTCCCGGTCCGTCTCGGCCAGCTCGCGCTGCCGCCGTGCTGCCTCGGACCGCACCTGGTCCAGGAATTTGCGCCAGGCGACAGTCACCAGCCACGCCGCCGGGTCGCGCGGCGGGTCGTCCCGCCACGCGCCCAGCGCCTGTACCAGGGCCTCCTGCACGGCGTCCTCGGCGGCGGCGAAGTCGGCCCCGCGTCGCACCAGGACTCTGATCACCCTGGGAACCAGGTCCCGCAGCACCGCCTCGTTCACTCGGTGACCGTCGTCGGATTGCCCAGGAAGGGGCGGACCTCGAGCCACTCGTGGATGGGCCTGCCGTCGGGACCCGGCGCGGCGGACAGCTCTCCGGCGAGTTCCACTGCGCGGTCCCAGGACGGCACGTCGATCACCATCCAGCCGGCGATCAGGTCTTTGGTCTCGGGGAACGGACCGTCCACCACCGGCGGGCGGTTTTCCCCGTCGTAGCGCACGAACGCCCCGTCCGGGGCCAGCGCCTGGCCGTCCACGAACTCGCCGGTTTCCTGCAGGCGGGCGGCGAAGTCGTTCATGTACTGGATGTGCGCGTCGACCTCCTCGGGCGTCCACTGGTCCATGGGAGGGCAGTCGATGGCCGGCGCGGGGTTGCCGCGGTAGTGCTTGAGCAGCAGATACTTCATGGCAGTACTCCTTCCGTGATGCGGCCCGTGCTGGCCGCCGTACCTGGGAGACGGAGCCGACGGGTCCATTCTCGACATCGCCCGGCAGAAATGTCGCTCCGGATCACGGGCCGGCCCGGATTCGAGGGGCAAGCCCACTTCTCGGTGTGTCAGGGTGGCCGAGCGCGGCGGCGGGCGCCCGCCGACCGGTGGGCGGCACCGCCAACAGTCTCTGGGACAGCGAGGCGGCGCACCTACTGGCCGCCGACCTGCCCGAGTTCGCCGACCCCGATCACGCGCGGCACGTCGGGACCAGCCGACGACGGTCCATCGAGGTTCTCGGCCAGATGCCGGAGCGGGTCGAGGGTGCTGATGAGCGTGCCGTTCCTCTACCAGTTGGCGATCAAGGGCGTGGTGATCGTGCTGGCAGTCGCGATCGACCGGCTGAATTCCTCGACCCGGCTGGGGTGGCATGGCGTCGGGCCCCCACCAGGCGTCAACCGCGGATGACGGTCAACTGAACGATTCAGGCCCGAAGCGACCCCAGACCACGGCCATTGCCATTGCCAGGTAGGCCATATTGACCAGCGCGTGTTTCGACTCCTTGCGGCGGATCACCACCACTGCGGCGCCGACCATCAGCGCTGCCATACCAGCGGCCGTGACGGGTACCAGGATCGGTAGAATGTCCAGTGCGGCCGGCAGGATCAGCCCGAAAGCCGCACTGATCTCGATGACACCGAGCCCCTTGATGAAACCCGCACTGAAGTCGTTGGTCCACCCGGCCCCCGGTGTCCTGAGCAGCTTCTCCCGCGGGGTCACCAGCTTGAAGGAGCCTGAGAACAGGAAGACCGCGGCCAGCAGGCCGGCGACGATCCACAGAGCAAGGTTCATGGTGGTCCTCCAGGTCCGTTACCTCGGCCCGTCCGGGCCCGTCATTCGTCATGACGACAGTCCGCAGCAGGAGGTAACACCATGACCGGACTCAGCCCCGACCAGAACATCGCGGAAGCCTTCGACGAGCAGCGCGCACACCTGGTATCGCTGGCTCATCGCATCCTGGGATCGAGGACCGACGCCGAGGACGCCGTGCAGGAGGCCTGGCTCCGGCTCGCACGACAGGACCGAGCGATCGACAATCTCGCCGGTTGGTTGACGACGGTGGTGAGCCGGATCTGCCTCGACGTGTTGCGGTCACGCAAAGCAAGGCCGGAAGAGGCCCGTGCCGAGCTGCCGGAGCTGACGGTGTCCGAGGACGTCGATGTCGAGCCCGAGGCCGATGCCTTGTTGGCCGACGCGGTAGGGGTCGCCCTACTCGTTGTCATCGACACCCTCGGTCCGGCCGAACGGCTGGCATTCGTGCTGCACGACTTGTTCGGCGTGCCATTCTCCGACATCGCGAAGATTCTCGACAAGTCAACGGATGCCACGAAGATGCTGGCGAGCCGAGCACGCCGCAAGGTACGGGGATCGCATTATCCGACCGATCGACGCCAGGAACAGCGCCGAGTGGTGGACGCGTTCCTGGCGGCCGCCCGGGACGGCGACTTCTACGGGCTGCTTCGGGTCCTCGATCCCGACGTCACCTGGCGGATCCACACAGCGCGCGGGATGACGGTCAAGGTGGGCGCCGCCGAGGTCGCCGGGAAGGTCCAGTACGGCGGCCGGTCCCGCATCACCGCCCGCCGGGTCCTGGTGAACGGCGAGTCGGGAATCCTCGCGTGGAACGCGAACGGTACCCCGCGGAGCCTGATGGCCTGCACCGTTGTCGATGGCCGAATCGTCGAGATCCTGTCCGTCGGCGATCCGGAGCTGCTGGCGGCCATGGACCTGCCGGCCCGCAGCAAGGAATCGTGAACTCAGAGGTTCTTGTTCGCCTGACCGAGTTGCTTGACCGAAAACACCCCGGCCCCGCCGGCCAAGATGATGCCGATGATGTCCGGCGTCACTCCGCTAGCCAGCGCGATCAGGAACCCGAGTACACCGACCCCGGTGGCGCCCAGCGCGACCGGCATCCGCTTCTTGATGCGCACGGTGGTCGCTTCGCCGCCGGCTCGGCGCTTGGCGACCTTATCCAGCTGCCAGAGGTACCCGGTGTAACCGAGGGTGGCCAATAGACCGACCAGGGTGATCAAGAACGCGATGATGCCCACTGTTGTCTCAGCCCCTTCAGTGCCGGCTCGAGTGCGGCATGCCGACCCGAACCAGGATGCCCGATGAGTGCCGCGCACATCACGTTCAGCGCGCGGTCGCGGGAAAAAGTTCCGCGCGCCACCGGCGGATCGGGCGCACGACACGGTTCACCGGTACACCGGGCGGTGGCCGGGCACCCGACGGCCGACGGAACGGTCCGCCGCGCATCTGACCGCCGGCCGGCTCAGGCACCGCCCGACGTCCGGGACATCTCCACCAGCGCCCGGGCCGCGCCGTCGAGCACCACGCCGCGCGGCCACACCGCCCGCAATCGGCGCCGCACCGCGAGCCCCGTCACCGCCACCGCGACCAACCGGCCGGCCGCCAGGTCCGCCCGCACCGTCAGCTCCGAGAGCACCGCCGGGGCGCTGCCGCCCACCGCCGCGCCCCGGATCGCCGTCGT
Source organism: Nakamurella lactea (assembly GCA_044463405.1). Classification (GTDB taxonomy): domain Bacteria; phylum Actinomycetota; class Actinomycetes; order Mycobacteriales; family Nakamurellaceae; genus Nakamurella; species Nakamurella lactea_B. The sequence goes on from JBIQML010000212.1 coordinate 5,907, forward strand.
GGTGGACAGTTGCAGCGCCGCCGGCGCCAGACCGCCGTGCCGGACCACGGCCCGCTCCAGGGCCTGCCGGGTGCCCGACCCGGGCTCGCGTAGCAGCAGCGGGGTCGCCAGGAACTCCGCCATCGGCACCGGATCCCGCCGGCCGGCCCACGGGTGGTCGGGCGCCACCACGACCAGCAACCGGTCGGCACCGACCTGGGTCGAGGCCAGCGTCCGGGGAACCGCCGGGCCCTCGACGAACCCGACCGGCACCCTGCCCTCCAGCACCGCAGCGATCACGTCGGTGGAGTTGGCCACCCGGAGCCGGACCGCCACGCCGGGCTGCTCGGCGTGCAGGCGCACCAACCACTCCGGCATCAGGTACTCGGCGATGGTCAGGCTGGCGGACACCGTCAGCTCGGCGGATCGTTGCTGCCGCAACGCCGCCACTCCGCGAGAGAGCTCCTCGGCGGCCGACAGCACCGGCGCGGTCCACCCGACCACCAGTTGCCCGGCCGTGGTCAGCTCCGACCCTCTGGTGCTGCGCACCAGCAGTTGCACTCCGAGCCGCCGCTCCAGCGCCTCGATGCGGGCGCTGGCGGACGGCTGGCTGATGCCATGATCGCGCGCCGCCCGCCCGAGGCTGCCGCGCTCGGCCACCCGAGCAAGCAACGCCAGCGACTCCAGATCGGGCAGCCGCCCGGCAATAGTCATAGCCAAAGCCTATGACCGCCGCAGGACAGTGGGCGCTACCGGGGCGGCCGCCGGCGCGCCACGCTGGAGATCGTGAGTGTTGACACGACCGGACGGGCCGCGACCGGACGGGCCGCGACCGCAGACGCGCCGGTCTCGCTCGCGCACCGCACGCTGCCCACCCTCCGCGGCCTCGGGCCCGGCCTGGCGGCGGCCGCGCTGGCCGTCGGCGCCGCGTTCGGCCTCAACCGGGTGCTGCCGACCGTCAGCCCGCTGACCATCGCCGTGGTCCTCGGCGCGATCCTCGGCAACGTCGGGATCGACCTGAGCGCGCTCCGTCCGGGGCTGTCCTTCGCGGCCAAGCGGCTGCTCCGGCTGGGCATCGTGATCCTCGGGCTGCGGCTGGCCATCCCCGACGTGCTGCACCTCGGCGCACGGGGGCTGGCCGTGGTGGTGGTCGTGGTGACCATCACGTTCTTCGGCACCCAATGGCTGGGCCGGCGGATGGGGCTGTCCCGGGGCACCAGCCTGCTGGTGGCCACCGGCTTCTCCATCTGCGGCGCCTCCGCGGTGGCCGCCATGGACGGGGTCACCAAGAACAAGGAGGAGGAGGTCGTCACCGCGATCGCGCTGGTGACGATGTGCGGCAGCATGGCGATCGTCGTGCTTCCCCTGCTGCAGGGGCCGCTGGGGCTGTCGGACGCCGCGTTCGGAGCCTGGACCGGCGCGAGCGTGCACGACGTCGCGCAGACCGTGGCGACCGCCTCCGTGGTCGGGTCCGCGGCGCTGGCCCCCGCGGTGATCGTCAAGCTCACCCGGGTGGTGCTGCTGGCGCCGATCGTGGCCGGCATGAGCCTCTGGCAGCGGCGCACCGCCCCGACCTCCGAGGGC
>JBIQML010000213.1:0-7466 GCA_044463405.1 Nakamurella lactea
TGGCACCACGGGCGGCACCCGCCGGCCACCCGGCCGCGGCCCGGTCCGCTGGATCACCGGGTTCGCCCGCAGCATTTGGCGCCACCTGACCAGCATGCGCACCGCGCTGATCCTGCTGTTCCTGCTCGCCCTGGCGTCCCTGCCGGGGGCGCTGCTGCCGCAGTGGGATCTGAACAGCAGCAAGACCGAGCGCTACATCCAGGCGCACTCCACGCTGGGCCCGCTGCTGAACAGGCTGGGCTTCTTCAGCGTGTTCTCCTCGCCGTGGTACTCGGCGATCTACCTGCTGCTGTTCATCTCCCTGGTCGGCTGCCTGACGCCCCGCACCTTCGAGTTCATCGGGCAGTGGCGCGCCAAGCCGGTCGCCACCCCGCGCAACCTGGCCCGGCTGCCGCACCACGCCACCGTCACGGTCGCCGAGCCGCCGGAAGTGGCCGCGGAGCGCATCCGTGGCGCCCTGCGGCACAAGGGGATCGGCGGCTGGCGGACGGTCGTGCGGCCGGATCGCGGCGGGCCAGAGGGCGCCATGACGGTGTCCGCGGAGCGCGGCTACCTGCGCGAGGTCGGCAACCTGGTGTTCCACTTCGCGGTGCTCGGCCTGCTGATCGCGGTGGCCCTGGGCTCGCTGTTCGGTTTCAAGGGCTCGCTGATCGTCGTCACCGGTGACGGCTACTGCTCGTCCACGCCGATCGCCTACGACAACTTCCAGCCGGGGCGGATGGTGGACGGCACCGACATGACGCCGTTCTGCGTCAACGTCACCGGATTCCACGCCAGCTACACCGAGAGCGGCCAGGCCACCTCGTTCCGCGCCGACCTGCAGGTGCAGTCGGGTGCGGACCTGGGCACGTCGCGCTGGCGCTCGGTCTCGCTGTTCCCCAACGACCCGCTGCGCATCGCCGGCCAGCGGATCTACCTGCTCGGGCACGGCTTCGCGCCCACCTTCACGGTGCGCTACCCGGACGGGCAGCTGCGGCACTACCAGGCGCCGTTCCCCCCCGAGGACTCCATGTTCACCTCGCAGGGCGTCGTCAAGATCACCGACCCGCCGGGTTACAGCGGTGACGAGGCCCGCACGCACCAGCTCGCCCTGGTGGGCATCTTCGCGCCCAGCGCGGTGCTCAGTGGCGGCGTGCTGAGCTCCGGATACCCGCAGATGCTCGCCCCCGCCGTGGCGCTGCAGGTGTACCAGGGCGATCTCGGCATGGACACCGACGCGTCGCAGTCGGTGTTCGCCATCGACAAGGACCAGGTGGCCAATGGCGAGCTGGTCTCCCGGGGGCGCAAGAACCTCACCGTCGGCGACTCCATGACGCTGCCCGACGGCACCGTCGTGACCTTCACCGGGGCCAAGGACTACGTCACCCTGCAGACCTCCTACGACCCGGCGCAGGGATGGGCCCTGGTGTTCGCGATCCTGCTGGTGGCCGGCCTGCTGACGTCGCTAACCATCAAGCGGCGCCGGGTCTGGTACCGGATCACGCCGCTGGAGCGGCCGGATGCCGACGGAGACGGCGCGGGTCGTACGCTGAGCGAGGTTGCTCCGGGCGAGGCCGGTAGCACCGTCGAGATCGGCGGCCTCGCCCGCACCGACCAGGCGGGGTACGGGGCCGAATTCGGCTCGCTGGTGGACCTGGCCGGCGCGGACCGGGCTGCCGAGCGGGCACCGTCACCGACGAAGGGTGAGTGACGTGATCAACGAGAGCCTCTCGCACATCTCGGACGTGGCGTTCGAGGGCGCGATGGCCGGGTACCTGTTCGCGCTGATCTGCCACGGCGTGCAGTACGCCTCGCACCGGGTCCGCCGGGACGCGGCGTCGACGGCGGTGCCGGCGGCGGCCGGCGCGGCCGCGGCGGGGGCGGGCGGACCGTCCGGCGTGGCGGTGCTCACCCGCGCTCCCGTCGAGTCCACCGGGACCGCCCCGAACGGCGGGCGGCGCTCGCTCGCGGAGCTGTTCGGGCGTGCGGGCGTGGCGGTGACGGTGGTCGGGTTCGCCTGCCACGTGCTGGCGCTGGTGTTCCGCGGCCTGGCCGCCGGCCGGCCGCCGTGGGGCAACATGTACGAGTTCACGCTGATGATCACCGGTGCGGCGGTGGCCGCGTGGCTGGTCGTGCTGTGGCGCACCAGGTCCCAGGCCCGCTCGATGGGGCTGTTCGTGATGCTGCCCGTCACCGTCCTGGTCTTCCTGGCCGGCACGGTGCTCTACACCCAGTCCTCGCCGCTGCTGCCGGTCCTGAACTCCTACTGGCTGATCATCCACGTGGCCGCGGTGTCGTTGTCCTCCGGCGTGCTGATGCTCTCCGGCATCGCCTCCGCGGCCTACCTCAAGCGCGATCGGCACGATCGGCGGGTGGCGGCGGGCATCATCCCCGCCGAGGAGGCGGTCACCCGGCTGCCCGCCACGGACAAGCTGGACCGGATCGCCTATCGCAGCGCCATCGCGGCGTTCCCGTTCTACACGTTCGCGATCATGGCGGGCGCCATGTGGGCGGAGGTGGCGTGGGGCTCGTACTGGAGCTGGGACCCCAAGGAGACGGTGGCGCTGGTCAGCTGGGTGGTCTACGCCGGCTACCTGCACGCCAGGGCGACCGCCGGCTGGCGGGGGAGGCCCGCCGCCTGGATCAGCGTCGTCGGGCTGGCGACGATCATCTTCAACCTGTTCTTCGTGAACATGGTGATCTCCGGCCTGCACTCCTACGCCGGGCTGAACTAGCGGCCGGGCCGCCCGATCCGAGCGGGCGGCGAACTGGCCGGAGGGCGGACGGCGGCGGCAGCCTCAGCCGCTCTTGTCCTCGCCCCGCAGCTTGCGGTCGATCTCGGACAGGAACTCCGGGTCGTCGTCCGGCGCCAGCGTGCGGGTCGTGCGGTCGTGGCGCGGACGTGGCGGCGTGAACGGGCGCCGCAGCGGATCCTCATCGGTCCTGTCGGTGGTGTTCCTGGCGGCGCCGATACCGCGCCAGGCCAGCACGATCACCAGGACCGTCACGGCAAACGCGATGAAGGGGTACATCGACGACCTCCCTTGTCCACTCCCACCCTACGCATCCCTGCTGTGCGCGGTGGGCGGATCCGGCGCGGGACGCGACGAGCCCCCGGAGTCGCCCGGAAAGGGCGGCCCCAGGGGCTCGCTGCGGTCCGATCAGGCGCCCGGCCGCGGACCGGACACTGCTCGACCGGGCATGCTCCGATCAGGCGCTGGCGTGCGTGGCCTCCATGGTGAGGTTGGCCAGCAGCCCGCGTACCTCGGACTCGCGGAACCGGCGGTGACCGCCCGGCGTGCGAATGGAGCCGATCCGACCGGCGGATGCCCACCGCGTGACGGTCTTCGGGTCCACGCGGAACATCAGTGCGACCTCGCCCGGGGTCAGCAACCGTTCCGTGGTCCCTGTGAATTCAGCGCTCACCTGCCACCTCCTGTGTAGGGCCCCGACTGGGCCGTCGCCTGACCGGTGTCCGGCGACCTGCCCATTGTGCGCTGTTCCTGCCCGGTTACTCGAATCGTATCCTGTGAGTAATGAGAGGGTAAGTACGTAAGATCACCAATGTCGTTCTTTACCTCTGCCCACTCTGACGTGCGCCTTTACCGCCACCATGCTGGCGGAATCGTCGGATTTTCGGAGGCATTCCGCCGATCCGGGCGCCGAAGCGCGACCTCACGCCGGCCCCCGGCCGGATAAATCACCCGTTCGGCCCTACGTTGCTCGGCTCGGCTTGACCTTGGCTTGACGGTCGCCGGAACGGGCCGGCGGATACGATGCGCAGGGCTCGTTCGGGGACCGGGAGGTGGCATGGACGCGGTGGATCGCCGCCTGGTCGAGGCGCTCGGCAGCAAGGGCCGCGCGAGCTACGCCGAACTGGCACGCATCGTCGGACTGTCCTCCTCCGCGGTGCACGAGCGGGTCTCCAAGCTGGAGTCCTCCGGGGTGATCCGAGGGTACCGAGCGATGGTGGACCCCGACCGCATCGATCGGGGGGTGACGGCGCTCATCGGCATCCAGCCGGGGGAGTACGGGCGGGACGACGTGATCGCCGCCGCCCTGGAGCGGATGCCCGAGATCGAGAGTTGCTACAGCGTGGCCGGCGACGAGGCGTTCGTCGTGGTGGTGCGGGTCGCCAGCGTCGACGACCTGCACCTGTTCCTCGGGCGGCTGCGCGGTGTCGAGGGGGTGGCGCGGACCCGGACGACGGTGGTGCTGGCCACCCGCTTCGAGGGCCGCCCGGTGGCCGTGGAGGTTCCGGAGTCCGCGTGACTACCCTGGGATGTCGTGGAGGATCGCGATCCGGACGTCCGGGATGCGGCTGCGGACAACGCGGCGTGGGATCCCGCGGACGGCGCGCCGCAGGATCCGGCGGACAACGCGCCGCAGGATCCCGCGGACGGCGCGCCGCAGGATCCGGCGGACGGCGATCGTTCTCCGGGCCCCGACCGCCCCGTGGACCCTGGCCCGTCGCTGGGTGCTGACGCAGCCGCGCCGAACGCCGCGCCCGCAGCGCCATCGGTGCGGGCCCGGCTGGCCAAGGCGATCGCGATCTACACCCTGCTCCGGCTGGGCCTGATGGCGGTCATCACCGCGGGGCTGATGTTCGTCATGCCACTGATCGTGGCGCTGGCGTTCGCCGTCGTGCTGCAGTTGCCGATCGCCATCCTGCTGTTCCCGCGGGTGCGGCGGGAGCTGCTCGACGCCCTTGCCGAGTCGCGCGCCGAGCACCACGCCGAGCGGGACCGGCTGCGGGCCGAGCTGATGGGGGAACGCGGCCAGCGTCCCTGACCCGGCAGAGCCGATCCGGTGCCGGTCAGGCCCCGGGCCGCACCGCCAGTGCGGTCAGCGTGCCTGCCCACACCGAGATGGTGCGCACCTCGTGGGTGTCGCCCTGCACCGCCATCAGTTGCTGGTTGCCGGTGGCGGCCAGCAGCCAGCCGGAGTCCGGGGTCCAAGCCAGCGCAGGAGCCCCGGAGTCGGGGTTCAGCGTGATCCAGGGCGCCCGCCAGCTGTCCAGTTCCTGCAGGTCGACGATCGCCAGAACCGGGTCGTCGTCCGGCCGTCCCTGCAGGGCGGGCGCGGCCGGGGACCCCGTCACCGCCCCCTCGGTGGGATGCCCGGTGGACGGCTGTGGCTGGATCGCCAGCGCCAGGTGCGTGCCGTCCGGCGACAGCGCTCCGTAGAGCACCGTGCCCATCTCCGCAGGGAGATTCATCGTCCGCATGGTGCCGTCCCGCGCGGCGTAGGTCAGCTGGCAGCGCCGGCCGGTCGGGCACGGCAGGTAGGCGAAACCGGTGGGACCGGCGGCGATCAGCCGGCCGGGGCCGTACCCGTCGGCGCCCGACAGGACGCCGGTGACGGTCTGGCCGGCCGGGCCGAGAACCGTGGTGACGGTCCGGTCCGCCTCGAGATCGTTCAGGGAGCCGTCGCCCCCGGCCAGCATCACCCCGCCGGCGCCGTCGGCCAGCGGCATGCCGGGGTCACCCTGTCCGAGGCTGACGTGCGGACCCAGCGCGTGGCCGTCGGCGTCGACCAGCGTCATCCCGGTCGGCTCGGCGGCGTCCTGGTGCGGCGAACCCCGGGCGTCGGGAATCCACACGGTGCCGGGATCGGGTCCCGGTAGCGCCGGCCCGGGCCCTGCCAGCAGCCCTCGCAGCGGGGACGGTGGTTCGCCGTCGCCGACCCGGTATCCCGGCACCGCGTCCAGCGGCCGGACGATCACGCCGTGCGGCTCGGCGAGCACCGACACCGGCCCGGTGCTGGCCAGCGGCGGCAGCGTGGTGTCCACCTCGGTGCCGGTGCGTGGGTCGAGCCGCATGACGGTGGGCGGGTGATCGTCGTCACCGGCGGTGAAGCCGTACACCGTGAACGGTGCATCCATCTCGGGCAGCAGCGGCGAGTCGGACCGTGTCACCGGTGGATACCTGGTCAGCAGCCTGGCGCGGGTGGTGGCGCCGCCGGTCGCGGAGGAGCCGGACGGGGATCCTGCGGTGGAGCGGGTCAGGGCGCTGGTCGAGGGTGCCGGATCGGCGCGTTGCGGAACGGGTTGCTGCTGGGAGTGGCGGACCACGGCGGTGACGATGACGATGAGGGCGGCTACACCCAGGATCCCGACGGCCCACCGGGATCGGGAGGGACCGCGCCCCGGACCGGGTCGGCCCTGACCGCCCGGCCGGCTGCCACCGGAGCCGGGCCGGCCGCCACCGGAGCCGGGCCGGCCCTCACCGGCGCCGCGCTGCCCGACGTCGCGCTCCTCGGACCAGCCCGGCGACGCGCCCGACTCGAAGACCTGCGGCTGCACCCAGTCGGGACCGTCACCGATATCTGGCCGCCGCCCCATGGGGCCCATCGTTGCCGCCGGGGAACGGAGGGCGCAAACGGCCGGCGAATCCTGTCAGGCGAGCGCCTCGATCCGGCGGCGTAGCCAGTCCAGGGTGTTCTCGTCGTCCGCGACCAGGTGATGGGTGAACAGCACGTGGTGCTCGGAGAGCACCCAGGCATGCTTGGTCTGCACGCCCACCACGGTGATCCGCAGGTCGAACGGACGGGCCGGGCGGCCCATCCGCCGCTCGAGTTCGTCGACCAGGTCGGTCAGCCGGGTGCCGGCGGCCAGGTGGTCGCGCTTGACGCGGGGGTCGTCACCGATGCCCTCGGCCCAGGCGATGGCGGTCTCGTAGTGGTGTCGCAACACCGATCGCAGGGCCGGCAAGCCGGACAGGGCCGGGAACGACGGGCCGCGCAGTTCGACGAGCGCCGCGTCACCCAGCGGCAGCAGGTGCTCCCACCACAGTGCCCACTGCTCGGCGACGGCCGGCCGGTCGAGCGCGTCGGGCGGCAGCGGCGCAGCGGGGCTCAGCGGCCGGTGCGCCCACACCGGCCAGGTCCGGGGGCCGGGGTCCAGCGGCGGCAGCGCGGGATCGGTGTGCACCGGCAACCGCTCGACATCCCGCAGGTACAGCGCCAGGCGAAGCACGGTCGGCTCCTCGATGGTGATGCGCCAGGTGTCGCGGCCGGCGATGTACATGCCGGTATCGTGCCAGCGCCGCGACCGCGCCGGATGGGTGGCGGTCCGTCGGCGGCGCGCTACCCGCCGTGGCGCCCGGCGTGCCTACCGATCCAGCAGCAGGCCGGCGGCCAGCAGCACCGCGTAGCAGATCTCGGCGAGGCCGGTGGCCCCCAGCACCGCGATCAGCGCGGTGCCCTTCGCGCCGCCCAGCACCGCCCGTACCGGGACGACGGCCGGGGCGGCCGCCGCCAGCGCGATCAGGCACCACGGATGCCGGAACCCCACCACGACGACCGCCAGGAAGGCGCCCATCACCATCAGCGCGTAGACCCGGCGGGTCAGCGGCGCCCCGAGCAGCACCGCCAGCGTTCGCTTGCCCGCCGCGCGATCGCTGTCGATGTCGCGCAGGTTGTTGGCCACCAGGATGGCGCAGGTCAGCAGCCCGACGCCGATGGCCAGCGCGATCGAGGTCAGCGAC
>JBIQML010000214.1:0-7392 GCA_044463405.1 Nakamurella lactea
GCTCGATCAACAGCCGGAACCGAATCGAGCGCCAGGTTTGGGCGGAATACCCGAAATCGGCTGAGGACGCGCACCGTGCGGAGCCCGGGACGTGATCGAGCACCCGTCCCGCCAACGGAGCACCTCGGATACCCGGCCTGCTGCATCGCCGCGGAGGCCGGGACGTGATCGAACACCCGTCTTTCCATCGGAGCACCTCGGATTCTCGGCCTGCTGCATCGCCGCGGAGCCCGGGACGTGATCGAGCACCCGTCTTGCCAACCGAACACCTCGGATCACGGGTGCTCCGTTCCGAAACCTGGTGCTCGATCAACAGCCGGAACCGGATCGAGCGCCAGGTTTGGGCGAAACACCCGGAATCGGCTGGGGACGCTCACGGTGCGGAGCCCGCCCGGACGCACAGCGGCAGCGCCAGTGCAAGCGGGGACGCCAGGAAAGAGGCCTGGTTCGTACACGTGACCGCCATCGAGCTGGTCACTGGCCAGGGCGCCCGAGGCGTCAGACGCGAATCCCGAGCCGGCGGGCTGCGCGGGTCTTCTGCCGACTGGCCCGCAGCCGACGCAACCGGCGCACCAGCAGCGGCTCGGCGGCCAGCGCGGCCGGATTGTCGATCACCTGGTTGAGCACCTGGTAGTAGCGGGTGGCCGACAGGCTGAACATGTCGCGGATGGCCTGCTCCTTGTTCCCGGCGTACTGCCACCACTGTCGCTCGAACTTCAGGATGTCCAGCTCTCGCCTGGTCAAACCCTCGGGCAGCGGTTCGTCGGCGCTTCCTGCCGCGTTCGCTGCATCCATCGGCCGGTCCCTCCCGGTTATGCCGTCTCGGCGCGCTCCGCATGAATCACACCCGTGTCATTAGCGGGCTTCCCCATGACACCACGCGCGGGGCCCCGGGTCCAGTTCGGCACGCGGTGTCGCGCGCGACACGCCGGAGGAGGTGCTCGCCGCTCGCGACCCACCGGGCGGCTGCGACCCCCCGGCGGCTGCGGCCCCCGGCGGCTGCGACCCCCGCGCGTCCACCGCCGCGTCGGCGCAACCCATCACCGCTGACCGTCGCCTCAGATGGCGGTCGGGCGCCGGGCCGCGTACCCCGTCACCGCCTCGAACCCGGCGGCCAGGCCGAGCAGCTCTCGTTCGGCGCGGTGCCGCCCCACCAGCTGGATGCCCACCGGGGTGCCGGCCGCGCAGAACCCGGCGGGCAGCGCGATCGCCGGGTGCGCCGTCGCCGTGACGTGGCACACCGGCCGCATCCAGCCCAGGTAGTCGGCCTGGGTCTCCCCGGCCACCACCTCCGGGTACTGGACGTCCGCGGGGAAGGCCGGCAGCGGGGCGATCGGCAGCAACAGCGCGTCGAAGCCGGCGCCGGCCGGGTCCAGGAACTCCCGCATCCGGTGGAACAGCGTGCTGCGCAGCACCGCGGCCCGCCCGACCTGGGGTCCGGTGAGCGTCCGGCCGGCCTGCATGTTGGCGTACAGGCTGGGCCGCACCCTGTCCCGGTAGCTGTCCAGGAACTCCCCGAGAGTGGCCTCGAACTGCCAGGCACGCAAGGTCCGAAAGCACTCGTCGGCGCCGGTGAAGTCGGGCGAGGCCTCCTCGACGATCGCCCCGGCCCGCTCGCAGTACTCGGCCGCCGCGCGCACGATCCGCGCGACCTCCGGTTCCACCGGCACCGCCCCGCCGAGATCGACCGAGAATGCGATCCGCTTGCCCGCCATGCCGCCGGCCGGCACGTCCGCGAACGCTGCGCCCGGCTCCTCGAGGGAGATCGGCGAGCGACGGTCCGGCCCGGCCATCACCGACAGCAGCAGAGCCAGGTCGGCCACTGTGCGGGCCATCGGCCCCTGCACGGACAGCCCGGCGAACCCGTCGCCCGCCGGATAGACGGGGACCCGGCCGGCCGACGAGCGCAGCCCGATCACGTTGCAGTATCCGGCGGGCAGCCGCAGCGAGCCTCCCATGTCGTTGCCGTCCGCCAGCGGGTGCATGCCGGCCGCGAGCGCGGCGGCGGCCCCGCCGGAGGAGCCGCCGGCGGTGACGGACAGGTCGTAGGGATTCCGGGTGATGCCGAACACCTCGTTGAAGGTGTGACCGCCGGCGGCGAACTCGGGGATGTTGGTCTTGCCCAGGGTGATCACGCCCGCGGCCCTCATGCGCTCGATCACCAGGTCGTCCGCGTCCGGGACGAAGTCGGCCCTGGCGGTGGACCCGAACGTGGTCCGGATCCCGGCGGTCAGGTGGTTGTCCTTGTGCGCCACCGGGATTCCGTGCAGCGGACCCAGGAACTCGCCCCGAGCGGCGGCCTCGTCGGCCCGCGCGGCCTGCTGCATGGCCAGCTCCGGGGTGTGCGTGACGATGGCGTTGACCGCGGGGTTGACGGCCTCGATGCGCTCCAGGTGGGCGGTGACCACCTCCCGGGCCGAGACCTGCTTGGCGCGCAGCATCGCGGCCAGTTCGGTGGCCGGCCGGTAGTACAGCTCGGTGCCCGAGGTCGGTGAGGTCATCGCTGCTCCGCTCCATCCGCTCCGATCCGGGTCGTGGGTGCCAGGACGCGGCATGGCGCGTCGACAGGCCCACGACTCGGCGGACATCAGCATGCCCCACCGGCGTCGCCGAGGGCTTCAGCAAGGGCTGCCAAGGCCCGGAGGGCGCGCCCGGCGAGGAAGGCGCTCGACGCGCGCCCGGCGACGACGGCGCTCGACACCCGCCCGGCAACGACGGCGCTCGACACGGGCCGGCGACGACGGCGCTCGACTCGCGCGCTTAAAGGCATGGGGTCAGACCATTGACAGATCGATTCGCCAGGAGTACGAATTCTGTGGCCGACATCACGGCCGGCACCGACACCGGCGGGACCCCCACCCGGGGCCGCCCCGGCGACATCAGCACCACCTCGGCTCTCGACCGGACCCGACGGCGCATGCGGCCGATCGCGCATGCACCGACCCCCGCTCCGGCCCGACCACCCCGGAGGAAGCGTGTCCACCAGCACCAACGACACCACCAGCAACGAACCGCTCGACGCCGACGCCCAGGAACTCGCCGCCCTGGGCTACAAGCAGGAATTGCACCGCCGGATGTCCGGCTTCTCCAACTTCGCGGTGTCGTTCTCGATCATCTCGATCCTGGCCGGCTGCATCACCAGCTACGCGATCGCGCTGCGCTCCGGCGGGCCGTCCACCATCGTGCTGGGCTGGGCGATCGTCGGGATCTTCGTCACCTGCGTGGGCCTGGCCATGGCCGAGGTCTGCTCCCGCTACCCCACCGCCGGCGGGCTGTACTTCTGGGCCGGCCGGCTGGCCAAGCGGCACAAGCGGCAATGGGCCTGGGGCGTCGGCTGGTTCAACTTCCTGGGCGAGATCGCCGTCACCGCCGCCATCGACTTCGGCTGCGCCACCACCTGGATGGCCTTCTTCAACCTGGTGTGGGGATGGGACGTCACGGCCGGCAGGACGTTCCTGGCCTTCGTGGTCATCATCCTGCTGCACGCGCTGCTGAACACCTTCGGCGTCACGCTGGTCAGCATCCTGTCCAACGTGTCGGCCTGGTGGCACGTGGTGGGCGCCCTGTTCATCGTGGTCATCCTGTGGGCGTTGCCGACCGACCACCAGTCGATCTCCTGGACGCTCACCGGCTGGCACAACGAGACCGGCTGGACCTCGCTGCCGTACGTGTTCCTGATGGGCCTTCTGATGGCGCAGTACACCTACACCGGCTACGACGCCTCGGCCCATGTGGCCGAGGAGACCCGCAACGCCGCCCGGCTGGCCCCGCGCGGCATCGTGATGAGCGTGGTGATCTCGGTGATCGGCGGCTTCATCCTGCTGTACTCGATCACCGCCGCCATTCCGGACGCCTCCGAGCAGGGCCTGCACGACCTGCTGGGCACCGGCACCGGCCTGCCGCCGGCGCAGATCTTCCTGGACGCGCTGAACAACCCGTTCATGGCCAAGCTGTTGCTGTTCATCGTGTGCGTGGCGCAGTTCTTCTGCGGCATGGCGTCGGTGACGGCCAACTCCCGGATGTCGTACGCGTTCTCCCGGGACAACGCGCTGCCCGGCTCCCGGATCTGGTCGAAGGTCAACCCGCGCACCGGTACCCCCACCAACTCCATCTGGCTGTGCGTGACGTGCTCGGTGATCCTGACCCTGCCGGCGCTGTTCAACACCACGGCGTACCTGGCGGTGACGTCGATCGCCGTGATCGGCCTGTACATCGCCTACGTCGCGCCGGTGTTCCTGCGCCGGCGCAACCGGGAGTTCACCGTCGGCCCGTGGAGCCTGGGCAGGTGGAGTCCGGTGATCGGCTGGATCGCGGTGGTGTGGGTGATCTTCATCTGCATCCTGTTCATCCTTCCGCCGGTCTCCCCGATCACCGTGGACTCGTTCAACTACGCCCCGATCGCCGTGGTGGTGGTGCTGCTGTTCTCGCTGATCACCTGGTACGCGGGAGGTCGCAAGCACTTCATGCAGGGCCGCGAGGAGGCCGAGCACCTGACGAAGGCGGCCGAGACGGTCCTCGATGAGTAGCGCGTCCGGGGCACAATGGGCGGCTCAGGGATCGCCCGGTGCGGCACGCGCCGAGCCGGCCATCGGACGGGATCGGTGAGGTGCGGCGGTGACGGGGGAACCGGAGGACGCGCCCGGCGAGGCGGGAGCCCGCACCGGGGGACGGCCGGCCGCCGCCGACCTCGGTGCCGCGCTGCTCCGGCCGGTCCGCGGGCACGCCTTCGAGACCTGCGTCGAGCAGCTCGCCGTGGCCATCCGGCTGGGGGTCTTCCCGTCCGGGTCCGCGCTGCCGCCGGAACGGGATCTGGCCGCCCGGCTGGGCGTGTCACGGGCGACGCTGCGGGAGGCCATCGCGGCACTACGATCCGCCGGGATGGTCGTCACCTCCCGGGGCCGGGGCGGTGGCACCACGGTGGACTACCGCCCGCCGGAGCCGGGCAGGCCCGGCCCGGCCTGGGTGGCCGAGCGCCGCGCGGAGCTGCTGGAGTCGCTGCAGTTCAGGAGGATCGTGGAGCCCGGGGCGTGTTACGTGGCGGCGGGGCGTGCCCTCGGCGACACGGACCGGGAGCGCCTGACCGGTTGCGAACGCGCCGTGCGGGAGGCCCCGGACACGGCGGCCCACCGGCAGGCGGACTCCCGGCTGCACCTGGCGATCGCCGCCGCGTCCGGGTCCCGCATGATCATCGACGCCGTCACCGAGGTGCAATCCGCGCTGCACGAGATGCTGCTGGCCATCCCCGTTCTGGGCCGCAACATCGAGCACTCCAACCACCAGCACGCGGCCATCGTCACGGCGATCCTGGTCGGCAACCCCTCCGGTGCCCGGCGCGCCATGGAGCAACACTGCGACGACACCGCGGCGTTGCTGCGCGGGCTGCTCGGCCTTCCGGTGGACGATCCGCCGGGGAACCCCGCACCGCCCAGCACCCCATCCTCGGAACAGCCGGCGAGACGACAACGGGAAGGATCCTGAGCCGACCATCATGAGCACCGACACCACCACATCCGACCGCAATCCCCGGCTGCTGACCATCGACGACCTGCTGGCCCGGATCTCCTCCGGCGAGGTGGACACCGTGATCACCGCCTTCACGGACATGCAGGGCCGGCTGCAGGGCAAGCGGCTGCACGCCGAGTTCTTCCGCGACCACGTGCTGGCGCACGGCACGGAGGGCTGCAACTACCTGCTCGCCGTCGACGTGGAGATGAACACCGTTCCCGGGTACGCCATCACCTCCTGGGAGTCCGGCTACGGGGACATGGCCTTCGAGCCGGACCTGTCCACCATCCGACGGCTGGTGCACCTGCCGGGCACCGCGATGATCCAGTGCGATCTCGCCTTCATGGACGGGTCCCCGGTCCGGCAGTCGCCGCGCGCCATCCTGGCCCAGCAGGTCGCCCGCGCCGCCGAGCACGACTGGATCGCGCTGGCCGGCACCGAGCTGGAGTTCATGGTGTTCGACACCAGCTACGAGGACGCCTGGCGCTCGGACTACACGGCGATGACGCCGGCCAACCAGTACAACGTGGACTACTCGATCCTGGGCACCTCCCGGGTGGAGCCGCTGCTGCGGGAGATCCGCAACACGATGTATGCGGCCGGCACCACGGTGGAGTCCGCCAAGGGCGAGTGCAACTTCGGCCAGCACGAGATCGCCTTCCTCTACGCGGACGCGCTGACCACCGCCGACAACCATTCGGTGTACAAGAACGTCGCCAAGGAGATCGCCGCGCAGCACGGCAAGTCGATCACCTTCATGGCCAAGTACGACGAGCGGGAGGGCTCCTCCTGCCACATCCACCTGTCGCTGCGGGGCACCGACGGCGGCCTGGTGTTCTGGGACTCCGCGGCCGGCTCCCGGTCCCCCCTGTACGACCAGTTCATCGCGGGGGTGCTGGCCACCATGGCCGACTTCACCCTCCTGTACGCGCCGAACATCAACTCCTACAAGCGGTTCGCCGACGGGTCGTTCGCCCCGACCACGATCGGCTGGGGCAACGACAACCGCACCTGCGCGGTGCGGCTGGTGGGTCACGGGGCGTCGGCCCGGCTGGAGAACCGGGTGCCCGGCGGTGACGTGAATCCCTACCTGGGCCTGGCCGGGATGCTGGCCGGCGGTCTGTACGGCATCGAGCACGGTCTCGCGCTGGAGCCCGAGCTGAAGGGCAACGCCTACACCTCGGGGCATCCCCAGGTGCCGCGCACGCTGCGGGACGCCCGGGAGGCGTTCGCCGGCTCGGCGGTGGCCCGCGCCGCGTTCGGCGACGACGTGGTGGAGCACTATGTTCATGCGGCCGACACGGAGCTGGCCGCGTTCGACGCGGCCGTCACCGACTGGGAGCGCCGGCGCGGCTTCGAGCGGCTGTGACCACGCAAGCGAAAACACACCGCAGGACAGGACCATCCGCATGAGCCTTTCGATCAGCGTCGATCCCACCGTCACCTCCGGGGCGGGCGGGTCGCACACCGTGCTCGACCCGGCCACCGGCGCCGCGATCGGCGAGGTGCCGCTGGCCGACGCCGCCGAAGCCGACGCCGCCATCGATCGAGCCAACGCCGCGTTCCCCGCCTGGCGCGATGTGGCACCCGGGGAGCGGGCCCGGCTGCTGCGCGCGTTCGCCGCGGTGGTGGACGCGCACATCGACGAACTGGCCCGGCTGGAGATCGCCAACTCCGGGCACACCCTGGGCAACGCCCGGTGGGAGGCCGGCAACGTCCGGGACGTGCTGAACTACTACTCGGCCGCTCCGGAACGGCTGCTGGGCAAGCAGATCCCGGTGCCCGGCGGGGTGGACGTCACCTTTCGCGAGCCGCTCGGCGTCGTCGGTGTGATCGTGCCGTGGAACTTCCCGATGCCGATCGCCGGCTGGGGCTTCGGCCCGGCGC
>JBIQML010000215.1:0-7380 GCA_044463405.1 Nakamurella lactea
GGACGCCGCCTTCGCCGCGGGCGTGACGAAGGTCAAGGTCCGCTCCGTGCTGACCTGCGAGGCCGCCATCGGTGCCTGCGCGATGTGCTACGGGCGCTCGCTGGCCACCGGCAAGCTGGTGGACGTGGGCGAGGCCGTGGGCATCGTGGCCGCGCAGTCCATCGGCGAGCCCGGCACCCAGCTGACCCTGCGCACCTTCCACTCCGGGTCGGCGTCCGGGTCGGACGACATCACCCAGGGTCTCCCGCGTGTGGCCGAGCTGTTCGAGGCGCGGGTGCCCAAGGGCAAGTCGCCGATCGCGGATGCGGCCGGACGGGTGCGGATCGAGGACGGTGACAAGTTCTACAAGGTCACCATCATCCCGGACGACGGCAGCGACGAGATCAGCTACGACAAGCTGCCCAAGACCAAGCGTCTGGCGACGGTGACGGTGGACGGCATCGAGCGGCCGCTGGAGGACGGCGACCACATCGACGTCGGCTTCCAGTTGCAGGACGGGCACCCCGACCCGCACGAGGTGCTGCGCATCATGGGCCCGCGCCGGGTGCAGCTGCACCTGGTCGGCGAGGTGCAGGAAGTCTACCGGTCGCAGGGTGTGGCCATCCACGACAAGCACATCGAGGTCATCGTGCAGCAGATGCTGCGCCGGGTGACGATCATCGACTCGGGCTCGACGGAGTTCCTGCCCGGCGCGGTGATCGAGCGTCGCGAGTTCGAGGCCGCCAACCGTGCGGTGCTGGCCGAGGGCGGCGAGGCGGCGGCCGGACGTCCTGCCCTGATGGGCATCACCAAGGCGTCGCTGGCCACCGACTCGTGGCTGTCGGCTGCCTCCTTCCAGGAGACCACCAGGGTGCTGACTGATGCGGCGATCAACGCTCGCAGTGACAGCCTGGTGGGCCTGAAGGAGAACGTGATCATCGGCAAGCTGATCCCGGCCGGTACCGGGATCAACCGCTACCGGAACATCACGGTGCAGCCGACCGAGGAGGCGCGGGCCGCGGTGTACTCGTTGCCGTCGTTCGAGGACCGCTTCTACGGGGCGGACACCTTCGGGCCGGCGACCGGCGCGGCGGTGCCGCTGGACGACTACGACATGGGACGCGACTACCGCTAGTCGCCTCGCACCACGGCGAAGGCCGGGCTCCGTTGTCGGGGCCCGGCCCTCGTCTTATCCCGCGTCCGTATCGGGTGGCCGCGTGCCGTCCTGGGTGGGCGGCCGTGCCGTCCTGGGTGGGCGGCCGTGCTGCCCTGCCTACCGCCGGTCGGCGAGTGCCTTCAGGGTGGCGCGGGCGCCGTGCTGGTGCAGGGAGTCCAGGGCCCAGCGGTAGGCGTCGCTGAACCGCCGGTCCCGGCCGAGGTCACCGAACAGTTCCGGATCGGCCACGAAGGCGTCGGGGTCGTCGGGATAGCGGCGCGCGGCGGCGGTCAGCCGGTCGGCCACCCGATCCACCACCGTGATGGGCTCGCCCTGCTCGTCGACGCCCTCGGCGTAGCGCGCCCAGCCGGCCACGATCGCCGCCGAGCGGGTGATCTCGCCGCCCCGGGACAGTTGCTCGCGAACCACCGGCAGCAGCCAGTTCGGGATGCGGTCGGAGCTGTCCGCGGCCAGGCGCGCCACCGTGTCGCGCACGCCGGGGTTGGCGAACCGCTCGATGAGCTGGTGACGGTAGGCGTCCAGGTCGATGCCGGGCACCGGGTGCAGCGTGGGGGTGGCCTCCCGTTCCATGTAGTCCAGCAGGAACCCTGCCATCACCGGGTCGGCGGCGGCGTCGTGCACCATGCGATATCCGGCCAGGTAGCCGAGGTAGGCGATGCCCTGGTGACTGCAGTTGAGCAGTCGCAGCTTCATCAGCTCGTAGGGCTCGACGTCGTCGACGACCATCACGCCGGCGTCCTGCAGCGGCGGCCGGCCGTGGCCGAAGGCGTCCTGCAGCACCCACTGGGCGAACGGTTCGCACACCACCGGCCAGCCGTCCGCGACGCCGAACTCGGCGGTGAGCTCCGCCCGGTCGGCGTCCGTGGTGGACGGGGTGATGCGGTCCACCATGGAGTTCGGGAACGCCACCGCGGAGGCCACGAACTCGCCCAGGTCCGCATCCCGCAGCCGGGCGAAGGTGGAGAACATGGTGCGCGCCATCGCCCCGTTTCCGGGAATGTTGTCGCAGGACATCACGGTGAACGGCTCGATGCCGCGCTCCCGGCGCAGCGCCAGCGCCGCCGTCACCAGACCGAAGGTGGTGCGCGGGCGATCCGGGTGGGCCAGATCGGAGACGATGCCCGGATTCTGCGCGTCGAACTCGCCGGTGACGTGGTTGAAGTTGTACCCGCCCTCGGTGACGGTCAGCGAGACGATCCTGGTGGCCGGGTCGGCCATCTTCTCCACCACCGCGACCGGATCGTCCGGCGCGAACAGGTACTGCACGATCGACCCGATCACCCGGGGTTCGGTGCGGCCGTCCGGATGGCGCACCATCAGCGTGTACAGGCAGTCCTGCTCGCGCATCACCCGTGCCATGGCCGCGTCGGAGTTCAGCACCCCCACACCGCAGATGCCCCAGTCCAGCGCCGCGCCGTCGTTCATCAGCGTGTCCAGGTACATCGCCTGGTGGGCGCGGTGGAACCCGCCCACCCCCAGGTGCACGATCCCGGTCCGCACCGCCCACCGGTCGTAGCCGGGCCTGGCCACGCCCTCCGGAAGGTCGGCGAGCGTCGCGGCGGAGAGCCGCTGCGGTGTCTCGGTCGGAGTGCTCACTTGACTGCTCCCAACGAAAGGCCCTGCACCAGCTTGTCCTGCGCGGCGAACCCGGCGATCAGCACCGGCACCGACACCAGCGTCGCCGCGGCGGAGATCGCGCCGAGGAAGGTGCCGCCACCGGTGGAGCCCTGCAGGCCGATCAGCAAGACCGGCAGCGTCTGGGCGTCCTGGGTGCTGGTCAGCAGCGTCGCATACAGCAGCTCGTTCCAGCTGAAGATGAAGCAGATCAGCGCGGTCGCCGCGATTCCGGGCATGGCGATGGGGGTGGCGACCCGCACCAGCGACTTGGTCAGCCCGGCGCCGTCGAGCGCGGCCGCCTCGAACAGCGCGGGAGGGATGTCGGCCATGAAGGAGCGCATCATCCACACCGCGATCGGCAGGTTCATCGCCATGTACAGGA
The DNA here is from genome assembly GCA_044463405.1 of Nakamurella lactea. Taxonomy (GTDB): domain Bacteria; phylum Actinomycetota; class Actinomycetes; order Mycobacteriales; family Nakamurellaceae; genus Nakamurella; species Nakamurella lactea_B. The sequence continues at coordinate 3,156 of JBIQML010000215.1, forward strand.
TGATCAGGAACCAGACGTGATCGAGGGCGTGGATCTGCAGCGCGATGACGTACAGCGGAACCAGCCCGGCCGCCACCGGCAGGAACTTGGTGGACAGGAAGAAGAACAGCACGTCGGACCAGCGCTTGACCCGCTTGACCGACAGCGCGTAGGACGCCGGGATGGCCAGCACCAGGACCAGCAGCGTGGAGATCACCGAGCATTCCAGCGAGTTGATCAGGTAGGGGAGCGGTGACTGCCCGGTCTGGGATCCGAAGAACTTCTGGTAGCCCTCCAGCGAGAGCGGCGTGGTGAAGCTCATCGGGTTCAGGGTGGCCTGGCCGGTGCTGTCCGCATGGAAGCTGACGAAGATCATCAGCAGCACCGGCAAGACGAAGATGATGCCGATCACCCAGGTCGCGGTGGTCAGGGCGCAGGCCCGCACCTTCTGGCCGGTGCTGCGCTTGTCCAACGTCACCGGCGTTCCTCCCGCCGTGCTGGCCCTCGCCGGGATGGTGGCGGTGGTCATCGGCTTGCCTCCTCCCGGAACAGGCTGAAGACCGTCTTCAGCGCGAACGTGGCGACCAGGATGGTGCCGATCACGATGATCACGCCCTGCGCGGACGCCAGTCCGTAGTCGTTGCTGGAATAGATCGTTTGGTAGATCAGGTTCGGAAGGTTCTCCGTACCCAGGTTCTGCGGAGTCAGCGCGTACACCGAATCGAAGTTCTGCAGGATGTAGATGGCGCCCAGCAGGCCGGCCAACTCCAGGTACTGCCGCATGTGCGGCATGGTCATGTGCACGAAGATCTGCCAGCCCGTCGCGCCGTCGACCGCCGCAGCCTCCAGCACCTCGCCCGGACGGGACTGCAGGCCGGCCAGCAGGATCAAAGTCATGAACGGGGTCCACTGCCAGATCAGTTCGATCTCGACGGACAGCATCGGATGCTGCCCCAGGATGTCCGCAGCGGTGGCGGTCGAGCCCGGCGCGAAGATCCGCCGCACGAATGTGACGAATCCGTTGAGGAATCCGGTGTTCGGGTCGAACATGCCGAATTTCCAGAACAGCGCGGCCGCCACCGGGACGATGAGGAACGGCGCGATCATGAAGGTCCGCACCACCGCGCGGCCGGCGAACTTGCGGTTCAGCAGCAGCGCGATGCCGAGACCGAGTGCGAGGGAGACCAGGACGACCACCACGGTCAGCTGGACGGTGTTCCAGATGTCGCGCAGGATCCGCGAATCGCTGAAGACCGTCTTGTAGTTGGTCAGGCCGGCCCACCCGTATCTGTCGGGATGGTTGGTGTTCCATCGCCGGAACGAGAAGACGAAGGTCGCGATGAACGGCAGTTGGGTGACGATGATGCCGAAGACCAGTGCCGGCAGGAGCGGCCCGCGGCGTAGCCACCCTTCCCGTCGGGCCCTGCGGTTGACCGATAGTGCGACCGGGCTGGTGGGGCTGATTGCTGTCATGACCAACCTTCCTTCGCGGGTGGTCGGATGTGCTGTGGTGCTCCGGTGGGTGCCGGTCCCGGTGGTGGCCGTCGCGCCACCACCGGGACCTCACGCGTCGTTACTTGTAGCCGTTGATCGCCGACTGGACGAGCTGCTGACCGCTGCTGAGCGCCGAGTCCACGGATCCCGATCCCGCGATGGCCGCCGATATCTTCGACGTCACCGTGTCACCGAACGAGGTGAACTCCGGAATGTCGATGAACTGGATGCCGGGCGCCGGTCGTGGCTGCACACCCGGGTTGTCCGGGTCCGCGTTCTCCAGGGCCGTCAGGGTGGGCTTGGCGAACACCGCGCTGTCGGCCATGTAGTCCTTGTTCTTGTACAGCGACTCCCTGGTCGCCGCAGGGACGCTGGCCCAACCCTGGGTCTTGCCGACGTAGTCCTCGTACTGGCTTGATGCCGCCCAGGAGATGAACTGCCACGCCGCGTCCTGGTGCTTGGAAGCCTTCTCCATCAGGAACGCCCAGGTGTACAGCCATCCCGATGCCTTGGTCTTCTTCACCGGGGCCTGGACGAAGCCCAGCTTGCCGGCCACCGGTGAGCCCTTGGCCTCCAACGGTCCCGCGGCTGCGGTGGAGTCGTACCACATCGCCACCTTGGACTGCTGCATGGCAGACAGGCACTGGGTGTAGCCGGCCGTCGACGCACCCACCTCGCCGTGCTTGCGCACCAGGTCGACGTAGAAGTTCGTGGCGTCCTTGAACGGTTGGGCGGTCAGCTGGGCGTTCCAGTCCTTGTCGATCCAGGTGCCGCCGAAGGTGTTCACCACCGTCGTCAGGGTGGCCCCGAGCTCTCCCCAACCGGGCTGACCGCGCAGGCAGATGCCCTTCATGCCGGGCTTCGCGCCGTCCAGCTTGGCCGCCAGGTCCGCGACCTGATCCCAGGTGGGATTGTCCGAGATCGTGAGTCCCTTCTCCTTGAAGATGTCCTTGCGGTACATCAGGAACGACGACTCACCGTAGAAGGGTTCGCCGTAGACGTCGTTCTTGTAGGTCATCGACTTGCGCATGGCGGGCAGGATGTCGTCCTGGTTGAACCCCGGGTCCTTGGCGATGAACGGGCTCAGGTTCGCCAGCCATCCGTTCTTGGCGTAGATCGGAACCTCGAAGTTGGACAGCGTGGTGACGTCGTACTGGCCCGCCTGGTTCTTGAAGTCCAGCGACGCCTTGTTGCGCATGCTGTTCTCATCGAGAACGGTGTAGTTGACCTTGATTCCGGTCACCTTGGTGAACTGGCTGCTGGTCGCCTTCTGCAGGTCCAGCATCTGCGGGTTGTTCACCATCAGGACGTTGATCGTCTGGCCCGCGGTGGCCGAATTCTTCTGCAGCCCCAGCGGAAGGTCGGAGGATTGGCCGGACGCCTGCGACGCGCTGCCGGAGGCCGACCCGCTCGCGCCTCCCCCGGACGAGGAGGACGAGCCCGACGCCGGCTGCGAGGCGGATCCGCCGGACGAGGCGGCGCCGCCGGACGAGCCGCATGCTGTCAGCACCATCAGTGCTGTGGTCAAGCCGGCCAGCGCGGCTGTTGTTCGAGATTTGCGCACCTGTGGATTCCTTTCTTCGGGCCGCGGCACCTGCAGCGGGCCATTGCGGGTAGGGGCGAACTTCACCGGCCGGCCGGCTCTCCTGGGCCGGTCGGTTCGTGGATCGTGGGGGTCAGGCGCGAATTACCTGCGGACCAAGTGCTGCATAACGATGTGCCTCATGGATGGACAGCGATGAATCGGTGATGATCGTCTCGAAGTCGGCGATGTCCGCGAAATGGCAGAAACTGGTGACGCCGAACTTGATGTGGGCGCCGACGAACACCCGCCGGCGGGATACCTCGACGACGGTGTGCTTGACCGCCGCCACCGCGGGATCCGGGGTGGTCAGCCCGCGGTCCCGGGAGATGCCATTGGCCCCCAGGAACGCCAGGTCGATCACCAGGTCGGAGAGCATGCCGGTGGCCCAGTGGTCGACGGTCGCGATGGTCTGACCGCGGACCCGGCCGCCCAGCAGCAGGACCGTGATGGCGGGCGACTCCGCCATCGCCCTGGCGGCCGCCAGGGAGTTCGTCACCACCCGCAGCGGGCGTACGGAGGAGGTCAGCCGCTCGGCGACGAGTTGCGGCGTGTAGCCCTCGTCGATGTATACGGTCTCCGCGTCGCCGAGGTGCTCGATCGCCGCCGCCGCGATCCGGCGCTTCTCGGCCACCAGCGAGCCGGACCGGTAGGCGATGGTGCTCTCGAATCCCGCGCTCTCCACCGGGTAGGCACCGCCGTGTGTTCGCCGTACCAGGCCGTGGTCGGCCAGCACCTTCAGGTCGCGACGGACGGTCTCGGTGGCCACGTCGAGCTGTTGGGCCAGCGCCGTCACCTGAATGTGTCCCGCGCTGCGAGCGAATTCCAGGATGTGTCGCCGACGCTCGTCGCTCTGCTGCACGGACATGGTGTGTGCCTCCTTCCGTGCCTGTCGAGTTCGGTGTGGCCTGGCCCACAGTTGCTGTGGGTTCAGCAGACCACCGCATGACCGACCCGTCCAGCCCGAGCGGGCTGTGGCACGGCCCGATTATTGCCCGATTCCGGGCAGCGGGATCGGTGGGGCGCGGTCAGCGCCCCGCTCAGCAACGCGATCATGTGCCCGATTCCGGGCAGCGCCGTGATCGCATCGTGTGGATTCGGGCAGCCGTGTGACCGGGATGAGGTTGCCGACGGAACGAAGTCAACGGATCGGAAGGTGGGACCCTCGCT
>JBIQML010000216.1:0-7326 GCA_044463405.1 Nakamurella lactea
TGATCAGCGCGGTGGTGTCGGCCAGCACCGACCGGAGCGCCTGCTCGACCTGCGCCTCGGTGTGGATGTCCAGCGCGGACAGCGGGTCGTCCAGCACCAGCACCTCCGGCCGCGCCACCACCGCCCGGGCCAGCGCCAGCCGCTGCCGCTGGCCGCCGGACAGCGACAGTCCCTGCTCGCCGATGCGGGTGTCCAGGCCCCACGGCAGCCGGTAGATGAACTCCGCCTGCGCCACCCGCGCGGCCCGGGCGATGTCGTCGTCGGTGCCCTCCGGGAACCCGAGCAGCACGTTCTCCCGCACCGACATGGAGAACAGCGTCGGGTCCTCGAAGGCCACCGCCACCCGGTGCCGGAGATCGGCCAGGTCCAGCCTGCGGATGTCGGTGCCGTCCAGGGTGATCGACCCGCCGGTGACGTCGTGCAGCCGGTTCACCAGGCTGGTCAGCGTGGTCTTGCCGGATCCGGTCGCGCCGACCACCGCCACCGTCTCGCCGGGACGCAGGTCCAACTCGATGCCGCGCAGCACGTCGGGCCGGTCCGGGCGCGCGTCGGCGAACGCGAAGTGCACGTCGCGGAAGGCCAGGTGGCCCTGACCCGCCTTGGCCGGCACCGGACGGTCCGGCGAGCCGAGCGTCTCCGGTGTGTCCATCACCTCGAAGTACCGTTCGGTGGCGGCGGCGGTCTCGTTGGCCTGGGCCAGCAGCCAGCCGATCGACTCGATGGGCCAGCGCAGCGTCATCGCGACACCGAAGAACGACACCAGCAGGCCGGCGCTCAGCGAACCGTCCGCCACCTGCCGGATGCCCAGCAGCAGGATCGCGCCCAGCGCGACCTCCGGCAGCGCGATGATGGCGGCCCACAGCAGCGCCAGCACCCGCGCCTTGCTCAGTTCCGTGGTGCGCAGTTCGGCGGCCTGCTTGATGAAGCTGCGCGAGAGGTATCGGCTGCGCCCGAACGCCTTGAGGATCCGGATGCCCAGCACGGACTCCTCGACGACGGTGGCCAGATCGCCGACCTGGTCCTGGGATCGGCGGGACAGCACCCGGTAGCGGGACTCGAACACGAACGAGACGCCCACCAGCGGCACCGCCAGCAGCGCAATGATCAGCCCGAGCTGCCAGTTCATGATCAGCAGGATGGTGGTGCCGATCACGAAGGTCGCGCCGTTGACCAGCAGGAAGATCATCGCGAACGACAGGAAGCGCCTGATGGTCGACAGGTCCGACACCGCTCGGGACAGCAGCTGCCCGGCCGGCCAGCGGTCGTGGAAGGCCACCGGGAGCCGCTGCAGCTTGCCGTACAGATCGTCGCGCATGGTGGCCTCGACGCGCATGGCCGGGCGGGCGATCAGCATCCGCCGGATGTAGAACAGGCCGGCCTCCCCGACACCCAGCGCCAGCAGGCCCAGTCCGGGCCAGATCAGGGCTCGCATGTCGCGGTGGGCGATCGGCCCGTCGATGATGGCGCCGATCACCATCGGGAACATCAGGCCGCAGGCGGTGGCGATGGCCGCCATCACACCGGACGCCGAGATCGCCGGCAGCGCCGGCCGGGCGTAGGGCAGCAGCCGGGCGAGGGACCGGACGGTGGACAGGGTCGCACCGGATCGCGGTGCGGCGTAACGGGACTCGTCGGGTTTCGGCGGTTGGTCCGGGTCGGTGGGGGTCGGTCGCGGGGTCTCCGCGGTACTGATCGTCATGACTAGGCCAGGGTACGTGCAGGGCAGGGCCGGGCTCGACGGGTTTTCCGGCAGGTCAGCAGGGCTGGCGGGACGATGCGACGCCGGTAGGGGCGGTGACGGGCACCGCGGGGTGCTCAGCGACCGGAGGCGCGGGTCCCCAGCAGCACGTCCTCCCAGGAGGGCATCGGCGGACGGTGCCCGCGGCGTGCCGCCCGAGAACCGGTGGCCGAGCCGTCACCGGACCGTGCCGGCGTGCTCGCTGCTCCCGCACCGGCCGGTGCGGCACCGGTGGTTCCGGTCGCGCGGACCTGGTGATCATCGTCACCGCCGCCACCGGGCAGTGCCGCGCCGGAGCGCTCGTCGGTGACGGTGCCCTCCACCAGGTATTCCTCGGCGTCCCGGCCGGCATCGTGACGGTCGGATGAGGCATCGGCCGCGCCGTGCGCCGGAGCGGCGCCGGCCTCGTCGCGGTGGTCCTCCGTCGGCTCGACCGGCCCGGGGCGACGCCCCTCGGCCAGCGCGGATCCCGCCTTGACCGCCCGGCGCGCGCGGCTGCCGCGTGATCCGTCACCGCCGCGTGAGAGTCCTTCGCGCAGCGACTCGTCGCCCACCGTGCGCAGCGGCTTCGGGGCCGGCTCGACCAGGTCGGTCGCATCCTGGTTCCGCGCCGTCACGGACCCGCCGTCCGGTCCCGAGTGGTAGGCCCACTCCGCCCGGTTCTCGCTGCGGCCGGCACGCCACGTCACCGTCACCGTCCAGCCCCGCTCGTCGCGGAAGGCGTCCCAGGTGACCTCCTGCTGCTGACCCCGGTCGGCCAGCGTGCCGGCCACGATCTCCTCCAGGGTGCGCTGGGCGTTGGCCGCCCCGATCGACCCCATCGCCGCGCTACGCAGCGGGTGCGTGCGCCGGGCGCGCTGGGCGATGGTGGTGCGCTCCATCAACACCGGGTAGGCGTAGCGCTCGATGCGCTGGGGGGTGCAGCCGGCCGCCGCGGCGACCTGCTCGACGCTGGCCCCGGCACGGATCCGGCTCTGGATCTCCCGCGGACGCAGTTGCGGCTCCATCTCGATCTCCAGTTGCCCGAACCGGCTCAGGTCGCCGCGCACGGCTGCGCGCAGCCGGTCGTCGATCGGCAGCGCGAACGAGTCCGAGGCGTCCTCTCCCGGTTCGGTGTCCACGCACACCAGGTGGGCGCCGTTCTCGGCGATGCCGAGGACACGCAGTACCCGCATGGCGTTCTCCTCCCGATCGGTGGCGTGCACAACAGACGTGCGGTGCGGTTCCGTTCACGCTAACGGGGAGCGGCTCGGCGCGGTGCCAGGCGCGCCGACGCGGCGGGGCATGTCGGCCTCACTCGAAGCGGTAGACGCGCCTCGCGGTGCCGGCCTGCACCTGGGCCTGCTCGATCTCGATCAGATCCTCGAACGAGGCGAGCAGGGCCCGGATCGTTTCGGTGTAGGTGCGGTGAAATGCCGTCATGGTCGGCCAGTTGCTGCCCAGCATGATCCGTTCCGGGCCGAACAGCTCGATCGCCGTCGAGACGTAGGGACGCCACGAATCGGGATCGCTGTACTCACCGGACACCCGGTATAGACCGCCCACCTTCACGTGGACGCGGGGCTCGGCGGCGGCCGCGGCCAGCTGGTCGGTCCAGGGTTGCATCCGGCGCTCGGCGACCAGCGGCCAGCCCAGCATGTCGATCATGATCGGCAACTCGGGATGACGCCGGGCGACCTCGGGGACGCGTTCCAGCGCGCCCGGCGGCCACGGCATGATGTCCAGGCTCAGCCCGGCGCCGGTCACCAGATCCAGGCTCTTGGAGACCTCGGGCCGGAGCAGGAACTCCGGGTCGTCGCGGTCCTGCAGGCGGTGCCGCACCCCGACCATCTCGGGGTGGCCGGCGTAGCGCTGTAGCACCCGGTTGGTCTCGCCCGGATCGTCCAGCGGCAGCCAGCCGACCACCCTCGTCGGGCGGGGCGACCTGGCGGCCGCCGCGAACATCTCGTCGTTGTGCCGCAGATCGTTGGCGGTCTGCACCAGCACGATCCCGGTGACACCGGCCGCGGTCATGTCCGGATCGACCATGTCCAGGGTGATCTCGCGGTATTGCCCCGGGGTCTGCCCGGGTAGCCAGGGCAACTCGTCCCGCCGTGGATCGGTGGCCTCGCTCCACACGTGGACGTGTGAGTCGATGATCACCCGACTGCCCCTTCGACCCTGAGTGGATAGCGGCGCGAGCGGCCTGCCGTCCGCGCCGTTGAATTATCCAGTCTTGGACCATTGTTGATCACCCAGAGCAAACGTGCACGACGCCAGTCAGGTGATCTTGACCCGATTCCCGGCGACCGAACGGTTCGCAGCGTTGATTCTCCGGGTATGCGCGGTCGGCGGTCGCCCTTCTGCCCGGAACCGCCGGGCGCTACAGGCTGCTGACCACCCGATCGATGCAGTCCGTCAGGGCGCTGACGTCGTCGGGCTCCACCGCCGGGAACATCCCGATGCGCAGCTGGTTTCGGCCCAGCTTGCGGTAGGGCTCGGTGTCCACGATCCCGTTGGCGCGCAGCACCTTCGCCACCGTCGCGGCCTCCACCTCGTCGGAGAAGTCGATGGTGCCGACGACCCGGGAGCGCAGCTCCGGCCTGGCCACGAACGGGGTCGCGTAGGCGCTGGCCTCCGCCCAGGCGTAGAGCCGGTCGGACGAGTTCTTGGTGCGGGCCGTCGACCAGTCCAGCCCGCCGCTGGCCAGCAGCCAGTCGATCTGGTCGGCCAGCAGGAACAGCGTGGCGACGGCCGGGGTGTTGAGCGTCTGGTCCTTGATCGAGTTGTCCAGCGCGGTGGCGATGGACAGGAACTGCGGGATCCACCGGCCGGAGCCGGCGATCTCCTCGATGCGGGCCTGAGCGCGGGGGGAGGCGAGCGCGATCCACAGCCCGCCGTCGGAGGCGAACACCTTCTGCGGGGCGAAGTAGTAGACGTCGGCCTGGGTGATGTCGACCGGCAGGCCGCCGGCACCGCTGGTGGCGTCGATGAGCACGAGCTGGTCGTCGGTGGCTGCTGCCGGCCGCTGGACCGGGACGGCGACGCCGGTCGAGGTCTCGTTGTGCGCCCAGGCGTAGGCGTCGACCTCGGGGTTCGCTTCTGGGTCGGGTGCGTCGCCGACCTCGGCGGCGATCACCTGCGGCTCGTCCAGGAATGGCGCGCCCTTGGTGACGGTGGCGAACTTCGAGGAGAACTCCCCGAAGGTCAGGTGCTGGGCCCTGTTGCGGACCAGGCCGAAGGCGGCGGCGTCCCAGAACGCGGTGGTGCCGCCGTTGCCCAGGATCACCTGGTAGCCCTCCGGAGCGCCGAAGAGCTCGGTCAGGCCCTCCCGGACCCGGCGGACCAGGCCCTTGACCGGAGCCTGCCGGTGCGAGGTGCCCATCAGGGTGCTGCCGGTGGCGGCTAGCGCCTGCAGGGCCTCGGGGCGCACCTTGGAGGGTCCGCATCCGAACCGGCCATCCCGCGGCTTGATGCCCTCTGGCAGGACGATGTCCGGAACGGTGCTGGCGGTAGTGCTGCTCATCGGTGAGGGCTCCTTGCCGGGGCGGATCGTGCGGGCGCTGGCCTGGTCGGCCGATTCTCCCATCGGCGGCAGACGACGCGCGGAATCGGGTCGCCCGGTCTGGCTCAGTGTCCATGTGGCCGACGTGTCCGATTCAGCAGGCGGCGCACGGCAACAGCCAACTCGGGCAAGTCCTCATCGACCGTCGACTGAACGATCGAGCGCGACACGTCGTAATAGCGATGCGCCAGCCGATCGCGCATGCCGGCGACTTGCGCCCACGGGATGTCCGGCTCTGCGGCGAGCAGGTCTTGTGCTACGCCTTTCGCGGCTTCGCCTATCTCAATGAGCCTGGCTCGGACGGCGTCGTACACGAGGTCATCGGTCAGTTCTCCCCGGGTCAGATGCGCAGTGATGGCGTCGATCGCGACCAGCACATCCTCCAGGCGCTGATCGTCCCTCCGGCTCACAATCGAACCGCATCCGCCTCGACGGCCTCGGCGACGTCCGCCTTGAGGCCCTCAGAGGGCACCAGGTCGATGCGGGCTCCGAGCAGGCGGTGCAGATCGGCTTCCAGACGCCCCAGCCGAAGAAGGCCAACCCCCGGTCCGACGTCGATCAGCAGGTCGACGTCGCTGTCTGCGGTGTCTTGCCCCCGTGCGACGCTTCCGAAGACCCGGATATTGGTGACTCCATGGTTCGCGGCTGCTTGTCTGATCGCTCGACGGTGACGCAGAACGCGTCTGCCCAAAGGGCCGGACAATTGGCGCGATTGCGATGGTGCGTGGCGCACGCGGAGATCGAGTGTCAGGCCCGTGGCGGAGACCAGGCGCTGAAGCGTGGCCAACGACGGTTCCCGCGTGCCGGTCTCGTAGGCGCTGACGACGCTTTGAGCCACACCCGCCCGCGCGGCGAGCTGTGACTGTGTCAGCCCCGCCTTTCTGCGGGCTTCACGGAGCAGATCCGCCGCCGATGCTGCACTGGAGATCACCGCTCCAATATAGCGGATTGTCGATACCGCGACGAGGATTTGATTCGCCGTCGCGGGCGGTGACGGAGCCGTGCGGGAACCCCGGATCAGGGGCCGCTGCCGGCTCCGGTGATGCGCCATTCGCCCCCGGGCTGGCGCTGCAGGTCGAAGAACCACAGCAGGTCTCCGTCCGGCATCGTCTCGTCGCCGCCGGTGATGGTGATGGTGACGGCGAAGTCGGCCTCGGTCGGTGACGGGGTCGCCGGCTTGCCCTCGATCCGGTACCCGTGAAGCCGTAGCCCGGCCATGTGGCACAGATCGCCGTCCGACGGCGCGCCGACGAACAGATGGTCGGCCGTGGTGCAGTCGCCGACCTTGACCGCATCCAGGTAGCTGGTCAGGACCTGCCGCTGGAGCGCCGCGACGGCAGCATGGTGGGCGGACGTCGCAGCAGACCTCGCCTCGGATTCGAGTGACCGCTCCGCCGACCTCTCGCGGGCAACCAGCGACGAGGCGACGGCGGACCGGTCGGTCGCGGCGGTCTGCGCCGTCGCCACGATCGGACCGCGGGTCACATGGGGAGTCTGCAATGGCCGCACCGTCACCGCCGGGGACAGCCGGACCGAGGCGACCAGCGCCGCCAGGTCGGCCGCCGACAGGTGCGCCGACGAGGGCGCTCCCACCGCCGCGATCAACCCCTGCCCGAGGTTGGCCCAGGCGGCGCTGTTGGCCCTGTCCACGTGCGCCACGGTGTCACCGACGGTCACGGTGACCGTCGGACCCGACGCGAAGCCGTTCTTCGGCTGGTTGAGCACCGTCGCGCCCACGCACCGGCTCGTGGGGTCGGAGCTCGACTCGGACTCCGAGGACGACGTGCCGTCGGGATTGCTCGAGCCCGATCCGGTGGAGGCGCTGCCGGTCGCCTCGCCCATCGGATCGACCCCGGGCGGGCACAGGTAGACCATCCCTCCCACCACGCTGACCACGGGTGATGAGTTGACAGAGGAGTCGATTGTGAGGCCCGGCAGGGTGAGCCCGATACCGATGGTCCGGGTGAGAATCTGCGGCGTCTCGGTGACGCCGGCTGCGAAGGTCCGCAGCGCGTCCTTGCTCGGCAGGTTGCTGCCCCAGACG
>JBIQML010000217.1:0-7311 GCA_044463405.1 Nakamurella lactea
GCGGGCCGCCTCGGTCCCGTCCGACGGCGTGCCGGTGTTCGTCGCCCTGGTCCCGCCCACCGGACGGCGCGCGGTGCAACCCCGGGCGACGATCGTCATGTCCAACGAGTCCGACGAGGATCTGTGCTCCTGGCTACCGGTCACGACCACGCTGCGCCGCGACGGTTTCGCGGTCGCGCTGTACAACTACCAGGGCCCTCCGGTCGACACGATCGCCGCGATCACGACCTGGCTGCGCGGGCGCAACGGGACCCCGGTGGTGCTGATGGGCGCGTCGTAGGGTGCCAAGGCGTCCATCATCGCCGGCGCCGAGTTGGCGAAGGCTCCCGCCGCCGTCGTGGCGCTGTCGGCCGAGGCGACGCTGACGGGCATGGCCGTGGCGCCGGCGGCCGCCCAGCTGTCCACCCCTACCCTGCTGGTGACGGCGAAGCACGACCTGTGGGGCTCGGCGCGGGCCGACCGCCAGTTCGCCAAGCTCGCCCCGCACGGCGTGGTCACCCTGCGGGTGGTTCCCGGGCAGCAGCACGGAACCCAGCTGCTGCACGGCGGCGTGCCCGAAACGATCACCCGGTTCCTCGACTCGCACCTTCGCGCCGGTGGCCCAACCGGATCGGCGACTGCACGGTCGGACACCTCGGTCGGACCGGGCGCCTCGACGTCGGCCGCCGATGCGCCGATGGGCTGCCCCCTGGGTGAGACGGACACCGACGATCGGTACATCGCCGGGCCGCACGGTTCCCGGATCCAGGTCGAGACCCTGGGTTCCGGGCCCGTCGTCGCGGTGTTCCTGCACGAGAAGGGCGCCCGCGGCATGTGCGGCTTCGCGGACTACGCGGCCTGGCTGGTCGGCGCCCATCACGTCCGGGCGGTCCTGTTCGACCTGTGCGGGTACGGCGAGACCGCCTGCCCGGCAGCGGCACCCACGCCCTGGGCCCTGACCGCCGCGGTGGTCGCGTGGGTCCGGGCGCACGGGGCGCACCGGGTGGTGCTGGTCGGCGCCTCCGCGGGCGGCGGAGACGCCCTGATGGCGGCGGCCCGGATCCGACCGCCGGTGGATGCCGTGGTCGACCTGTCCGGCGACAACGGCGACGGGGCGCGCATGATGGCCGCCGCCCGGATGCTGACCATGCCGGTGCTGTACGCCGTCGCCGTCGATGATGCGCTCTGCCCGGTCTCCACCATGCGGTCCCTGCTGCGGGCGACCCCGGGCCACCACAGCACCCTGACGGTCGTCCGCTCGTCCCCCGGTTCGCACGGATGGGACCTGCTGCCCGGCACCTCGGGCGGCGCGCGATGGAGCCCGCTTGCCCGGGCGATTGCCCACCGGATCATCGGATAGCCCAAGATAGGGGGCGTGGACTTCACCGATCTGCAGGCCTCCGCGCGCACCGCCCTGGACGAGATGGCCTGGGCGTACTACCAGGCCACCGCCGACGCCACGCCGGCCGGACCGCGCCCGGGGCGGGCTCCGGACGAGCCGGGGCCGGCAACCGCCCACCCGGGCCCCGGCCGCGGCCCGTTCGACCGGGACGTGCTCGCCTGGGGCCGGTTCGACCTCGTTCCGCGGGTGCTGCAGGGCGCCGGGCAACCGGATCTGACCGTGACGCTGCCGGAGAGCCTGCACCGCGGCGGGGCGACGCTGCGCACGCCGATCATGGTGGCGGCCACCGCCGGACACGGCATGGCGCATCCGGACGGTGAGGTCGCGACCGGAACCGGTGCCGCGGCGGCGGGAGCGCTGATGGTGTACTCGAACTCGGCCACGGTCGAGGTCGGGAAGTTCGGCGCGGCGGTGTCCTGCCCGTGGTGGGCGCAGCTGTACCTGCAGCGCGATCGCGGCCGGAGCCGGGACTACCTGCAGCGCGCCAGGGCCGCCGGTGCTGGCGCGGTGGTGCTGACGGTCGACCTGAACGGCGCTGCCTCGTTCCGGAAGACCGTGCAGACCAGGCTGACCGCGCAACCCGGCAACTTCCCCCAGATGACCTGGCAGGAGATGTCCGCGTCCTACGCCGCCGGCCTCGATCTGGACGTGATCGCCGAGATCGCCGACATGGCAGGGCTTCCGGTGGTGGTGAAGGGGGTACTGCACCCGCAGGATGCGGTGCGGGCCATCGGTGCGGGGGCGGCCGCCGTCATCGTGTCCAACCATGGCAGGCGACAGGTGACCGGGGTGATCCCCACCGCCGACGCGCTGGCCGGGGTGATCGACGCGGTGGCGGGCCGCGCCCCCGTCCTGGTGGACGGCGGCATCCGGTCCGGGGTGGACGCGCTGCGCGCGCTGGCCCTCGGGGCGAGCCTGGTCGGCGTCGGCAGACCGACCCTGTGGGGCCTGGCATCCGGCGGATCCACCGGCGTGCGATCGGTGCTGGACGCGCTGACAGAGGAGCTGTCCCAGGCGATGGCCGCCATGGGCGCCACCACCCCGGGCGACCTGGACCGCGGCATGCTCCGTCACCGCTAGATCCCGTCCGGTACGCCCCCGAGACCCAGGTAGCCCGATGTTGTCGCGACACGCCGGCCAATTCGGGCTACCTGCGACAACTTCGGGCTACCTGCCACTTCGCGATGTGGAACGCTGGGACGCGTGCGCATGCAATTCTCCTCCGGCCCCGACCCGATGGACCTGCTCACCCTGCCCTGGTCGACGCCGCTGGCCAGCTGGCCGGCCGAGCTGCTGGTCAGCCTGCCGCGGGGGATCTCCCGGCACGTGGTCCGGTTCGCACGGATCGGCGGGATCGTCTACGCCATCAAGGAAATCAACCAGCAACTGGCGGAGCGCGAGTACGAGTTGCTGCGCACCCTGGCGCGCAGCGGGGTGCCGGTGGTGGAGGCCGTCGGCGTGGTCGGCAACCGCACGTCACCGGATGGCGAGCCGCTGGACGCCGCCCTGGTCACCAAGCACCTGAGGTTCTCGCTGCCGTACCGGGCGCTGTTCTCCCGCCGGCTGGACCCGGACCTGGAGCCGAAGCTGCTGGGCGCGCTGGCCGAACTGCTGGTCCGGCTGCACCTGGCCGGATTCGCCTGGGGCGACTGCTCGCTGTCCAACACGCTGTTCCGTCGGGACGCCGGCGCCCTGGCCGCGTACCTGGTGGACGCCGAGACCGGTCAGATCCGCACCCAGCTCTCGGACGGGCAGCGGCTCAGCGACCTGGACATCGCCGAGACCAACCTGGCCGGCGAGCTGCTGGACCTGGAGTCCTCCGGCCTGCTGCCCGAGCAGGTCGACCCGGTGGAGACCGCGCAGTCGGTGGTCGAGCGCTACACCAACCTGTGGGCAGAGCTCACGGCGCCGCAGACCATGGGCGAGGACGAGTGGTGGCGCATCGAGCAGCGGCTGCGCCGGCTGAACGATCTGGGGTACGACGTCGCGCAACTGGACATCAAGGAGGCGGACGACGACGGCGCCGGCGGGCCGCACGTGATGGTGCAGACCCAGGTGGTCGACGCCGGGCACCATCGACGCCGGCTGATGGAACTGACCGGCCTCGATGTGCAGGAGAACCAGGCCAGGCGCATCCTCAACGATCTGGAGACGTTCCGCGGCCGGGCCGTGATGCCCGGAACCCAGGTGGACGAGGACACCGTGGCGCGGCACTGGATGACCGATGTGTTCGAGCCGGTGATCGAGGCGATCCCCCCGGAGCTGTCCGAGAAGCTGGAACCGGCCGAGGTGTTCCACGAGGTGCTCGAGCATCGCTGGTTCCTGTCCGAGGCGGCCGGACACGAGGTCAGCATGGAGGACGCGACCCGCTCCTACATGACCAGTGTGTTGCCGTTCCGGCCGGACGAGAAGGCCGTGCTGGAACCGGATCTGCTGGGCCTGGGGATGCTGGAGGAGGCGGCGGACGAGTAGCGGTGACGGGGTCGACGGCGGTCAGGGTCCACCCGCGGAGTCGAGCCGGCCGTGGGCGATGGTGGCGCGATCGGCGGCGCCCCGACCGGCGTGCCACCCGCGTGCGTCGACACGGGTGCTGCGCGTCTTTCGCGTCCGCGGGAACAGCCGGTCGAACTCCTCGTCGACCTCCCGGGAGCGGCGCGCCAGGACCAGCTCGGCGCCGGCGTTCCTGCCTTCGACGTCCGTGGTCTCGTCCGCGCTGGCCCGGGCCAGCCGCTCGCCGATGCGCTGCGCGTAGGCGAGCAGGAACGCCCGCCGGAACGACTTGGACCGATCCCCGGGCGTGGCCCGGCCAGCCTCGGTCATCGCGCGGGTGGCCTGCACCAGCAGCGAGGTGTACAGCATCTCCACCAGGTCGAGTTCCAGCGGGAACCCGACCGCGGTGGCGATGTCGACCTCGCCGAGCCAGATGACGCGAACCCGGTTCGCGGCCCCGACCGCCGCCAGCAACTGCACCTTGGCGGAGGCATAGGGACTCTCGACATGCAGCCGGCGGGCTCGGACGTCCGAGGTGTGCGATCCCCTCGACGCACCATCGTCCAGGACGGCCTCGTCGATGGCGTAGCGGGACATCAGCGCCTGCGCCTTGCCGGTCAGCGCCTCGGCCTCCTGCGGGAACTCGGTCGACTCGGCCTTGGCCAGCAGCGCCCGGATCCGCGCCAGCATCTTCGGATCGTGCCGGCCGCGCGGCGCGGTGTTCACCGGCGGTTCGTCGCCGACCGATCGAGAGTGCCGCCCGTTGGCGGATGAAGGCCCCTCCTCGGGACGCGCGGAGCCATCACGTGGCCAGCGCGATGGTGGGTCGAGAAGTGCTGGCAGCGGTGGGAGGTGGGACATCATCGCCAGGACACCGATGACGTCACGCCACGCCTCCAGCAGCAACCGGCGGGCGGCGATCAACCACTCGATGGCGGTGGACCCATCGCTCGGCCGCGGGCCATGGGTCGCGCCGATGGACTGCACCTGGACGCGCCACTCCTCGGGCACATGGTGTTCGGTGTGTCGAATCACGGCGTCGTACTGGATGGTTCGCGCGACGAGCAGCCGACCAGCGGAGTGCAGCTTCTTGATCGCGATGTGCATCAGGTCCGCCGGCTGCCATCCGTGCTCGTACAGCGAGTCGACGGCCGCGGTCAGCTCGGCGGTCGCCTGGAGCCACACCTCGGCGTTGTTGTCGGCCAGCGCCAGCGACATCATGGCTCGGGTGGCCTCCACCGAGTCTGGTCGGGCGGCGGCGGTCCTCAGCAGGCCGCGGACGTCGATGGGCTCGTCGTCGTCCCATCCGTTTCCGTCACCGTAGGGCTCGTCACCGTCGAAGCACTCGGTGCCATCCTCGTCGTCCAGCCAGCCGTCGTCGGCGCTGGGGTCGCAGCCGGCCGATTCGCCGCTATTCGGCAGCGAGCCGTCCTGCCACCGCTGGTGATACCAGCAATAGCGGTCGTCCCAACCGCCCGGTGGGGCGTGCCCGGCCCGTGGTGCGCCACCGAACGGCGCCGCCTTACCGGGGCGTGATCGGGTGCCCGCATCACGCGCCCGCCGGCGGCGATCCCGTTCGCGCTTCTTGGCCGCTCTACGCTGCTGGTTGTTCCGTCCCATCGCTGCATCGTGCCGGATCGCGCCGGCCGTGCCCCGGGCCATCCACATCCCGCGCGGCGCTGCAGCAGGTTGTCCACATTCCGTCGGCCGCGCCACCGCCGCGCGGCGGTCAGCCGGTACGGTGCGCTGCCGGCCTCCCGGGCGCGCCGGTCGAGTGGGCGCTGTGGGACGGCCCGAGCCCCATGATCTCCAGGCGATCGCGCGCCTCAAAAACGGCTGGGGCGCCGGGGCCCAGATGGCCGCGTCTGGACTTGCGCGGATCATCCGGCGTCGCGCCGAGATTTGCGCGGATCATGCGGCGTCGCCGCCGGGCGAGACTGACGTCTCAGCCTCGGATCCGGCAGCGACGCGGACCGCGATCCGCACCGGGCGGCATACCCGTCGCCGCAGACACCAGGAAGGAGACCGCCGACCGGACGCTGATACCGGCGGCATCGAACCACCGGTTCCCGCGCGTTCCCGCTGGATCGTCACCGCCAGGACCGGGGAGGGTCATTCGACCTCGACGAGGGCGGCATCGGGCTCGAACTCGAAGCTGCCGGTCAGCACGGGACGGTGGATGCCGCACTCCTTGGGAGCGCCCACCTCCCACCACCAGCGGCCCGCACGGTCGTCCTCCCCGGGCTCGATCGGCCGGGTGCAGGGCGCGCATCCGAAGCTGGTGTAACCGTGCGAATACAGCGGATGTTGCGGCACGTTACGTTCCGCGATGTACTGATCGACCTGCTGGCGCTCCCAGGCCGCCAGCGCGTTGATCTTCACGATGCCCCCATGGTCGCGGTCCAACTCCACCGTCCTGGTCGCTGCTCTGGAGGGCCCCTGGGCGCGTCGCAGCCCGGTGAACCACGCGTCCAGGCCGCACAACGCGAGGGCGAGCGGGCGGACCTTGCGAACCTGGCAACACAGCATCCGTTCGGCCACCGATCGGCGGAACAAATTGACCCCGCGTCGTGCCACCATCTCCTGCACCTCGGCAGCGTCGGGGGACAGGATCTCCCACCGAGACTGCGGGTAGTGGGCGCGAACCTCGTCGATGAACTCGTG
This sequence comes from Nakamurella lactea, assembly GCA_044463405.1. Taxonomy (GTDB): domain Bacteria; phylum Actinomycetota; class Actinomycetes; order Mycobacteriales; family Nakamurellaceae; genus Nakamurella; species Nakamurella lactea_B. The sequence continues at coordinate 6,536 of JBIQML010000217.1, forward strand.
GGTCTGCTCCGGCAGCCGACCGGTGTCCACCGTGATCACTCGGACATCGGGCCGTATCCGGTACGCCATGTCCAGCGTCACCATGCCACCGGACTGCAGCGCGGTCACGATCGCCACCCGGTCGCCGAAGGTCTCCAGGCCCCAGGCGATCACGTCCTGCGGCTGGCGGTCGTCCAGATCCAGCGCGATCTCGCCGATCTCCCGGTCGTCGAGCATCGGCCGGCCGTCCTGACGAGGGTCCGCCCGGTCCAGTTGCGTCACCGCCATGCCCTTCCAGTGCACTGAGCGCCAGGCGGCGGTTGATCGAGAGTCGATCGGCGCATCCAGGGCCCGAGCGGCCACGACGCCGAAAGTCTGTCGATCGCGGCCGCTGCGGGGGATCCTTCAGACCGCGGGGTGAGGCCAACACTGGCAGAGCATGGGGATCATCGCCCCCACTCGCCCGGCGCAGCGCGTGCTGATCACGCCGGCCAGGGTAGCAGGGACGGCCGAACTGTTGGAATGCTCGAGGCGTACGCGTGTGCTACGAGACCGGAACGTGCTGCCGCTGGCCCGGGTCGAGATCAAGGACGCTACCGCCAGCGCGAGCAGCAGCGCCGCCAGCGCGACCCCGAGCACGCCCGCGCCCCAGCGGACTTCAGTCGGTTCCAGAGGATTCGTCGCCACCATCTCGCTGAAGGCGCCGGCGATCATCACGATCGACAACGGCGCTATCAGCACCGTCGCCGGGCATCCCGGTGGGTACCTGCATGCCGTCGACGTAGACCGTGGCCGCG
>JBIQML010000218.1:0-7306 GCA_044463405.1 Nakamurella lactea
TCGTGTCGGCGGCCGACGGGGCGGAGCCGTTCGCGGTGCTGCCCGCGGGTGCGGCGGCCGGCGGCTTCGCGGCGGCCTTGCTGGACTTGGCCGGAGCGCCGTCCCCTGCGGGCTTCTCCGGCGGCGGGAATGCGTCGCGCAGCTTGCGCACGACGGGCGCCTCGATGGTCGATGAGGCGGATTTGACGAACTCCCCGAGTTCGTTGAGCTTCGCGATCACGTCCTTGCTGGACTGTCCCAGTTCCTTGGCGATCGCGCTGACGCGGGCCTTGCCTGCCACTTGTCTCCTCACGGTGAGGCCGGGCGGCGGGTCCGCGCGGCCTCGTCTAGTTGGGTGTGCTGCTCATCGCTGGAGCTTCACAGCGTGCTCACGATGGGTCGACCTCGTTTCCTTGCTCCCGGACACCGCCGCGGGGTGCGTGCGATGTCGACCGGTCCGGCCCCGGCTCGAGGCCGAGGTAGCGCCGCACCGGCGTGACGTCGAGGTTCCCTCCGGCCCGCAGGGCCCGGGCGAACGCTCGCCGCTTGCCGGCATCGTCGAGGCACCGGGGATCCGGATGCAACCAGGCGCCCCTTCCGGGGAGCCTGCGCGCTGGGTCCGGGACCGCCTGTCCGTCCACCGCGACGATGCGTAGCAACTCGACGTCCCGGCACCGCATACGACAACCGACGCAGGTGCGCACCGGCCCTGGAGTCGGCGCGGGCACTGCATCGGTGATGGATTCGGTGACGCGAGGCGTCCGCAACAGTCTAGCGCCTGCCGGCGGCTCTTTTCTGCGCGGCCCGCCCCCGCCGCTACTCCGGCCCGGCACCGGGTGGCCGCGGGGCGTCGGCGACCGTGGCCGCACCGGGGCGGGGCTCCCCGCGGCCGGCGGCGCCCGCCGCGTGGCCGCCTCCGGCGTCGCTGCGGATGTCGATGCGCCATCCGGTCAGCCGCGCCGCCAGCCGCGCGTTCTGACCCTCCTTGCCGATGGCCAGGGACAGCTGGAAGTCCGGAACCACCACCCGGGCGGCCTTGGCCACCGCGTCCACCACGGTCACCGACAGCGCACGCGCCGGCGACAGCGCGTTGCCGACGAAGGTGGCCGGGTCGTCGTCGTGGTCGATGATGTCGATCTTCTCGCCGTTCAGCTCGCTCATCACGGCGCGCACCCTGGCACCCATCGGCCCGATGCAGGCGCCCTTGGCGTTCACCCCGGAGGTGGTGGCCCGGACGGCGATCTTGGTGCGGTGGCCGGCCTCCCTGGCCACCGCGGTGATCTCCACGGTGCCGTCGGCGATCTCCGGCACCTCCAGCGCGAACAGCTTGCGCACCAGGTTGGGGTGGGTGCGAGAGAGGGTGATCTGCGGGCCGCGCAGCCCGCGCATCACCGAGACCACGTAGCAGCGCAGCCGCTGGCCGTGCACGTAGGTCTCCCCCGGCGCCTGCTCCGCGGCCGGAATCACCCCTTCCACGTCGCCCAGGCTGACCACCACCACGCCGCGGGCGTTGACCTTGGCGTCGGCCGACACGGTGCCGGTGATCAGGTCGTGCTCGCGGCCGGCGAAGTCGCCGAAGGTGCGCTCGTTGTCCACGTCGCGCAGCCGCTGCTGGATCACCTGCCGGGCGGTGGTGGCCGCGATCCGGCCGAAGTCGGCGGGCGTGTCGTCCCACTCGGAGGTGACGACGCCCTCCTCGTCGACCTCCTGGGCCAGGATGCGGATCTCCCCGGTGCGGCGGTCCACCTCGGCGCGGGCGTGCTGGTGGAAGTGGTCGGTGTGCCGGTAGGCGGACAGCAGCGCCGTCTCCAGCGTGGAGATCAGCTCCTCGAAGCTGATGCCCTTCTCGCGCTCCACCAGGCGTAGCGCGGTGATGTCGACGTTCATCGCGCATCCTTTCCTTGCTGCGGGACGGGTCCGGACTCGGCCAGCAGCGCGGCCACGGCGGCCGGCGGCGGGCCGAACTCCACCTCGACCTTGGCGCGGGTGATCTCGGACAGCGGGACGGACCGCTGCTGCAGGCCGTCCGCGCCGGTGAGCAGCAGGACGGCGTCATCGCCGTCCATGCGCAGGATCCGTGCCTGCAGGCCGGCGCCGTCGGACAGGGTCAGGCTGACCAACCGACCGGTGGCCCTGCGGAAGTGCCGGGGTTCGGTGAGCGGCCGGCCGGTGCCGGGGCTGGCGACCTCCAGGGTGTACGGCGCCCCGCCGAGCACGTCGTCACCGTGCTCGTCCAGCTCCGCCGACAGCCGCCGGCTGACCTCGGCCGCCGCATCCAGGTTCAGCCCGTCGTCGGAGTCGACCACCACCCGCAGCACGCGGCGCCGTCCCGCCCCCGTCACCGTCAGGTCCTCCAGGTCGAACCCGGCGGCCTGCACGACCGACGAGGCGACGTGCCGCAGGAGACCCTCGTCACCGAGCGCCATGTGAGCGTCACTCCTCGCCTGTGCAATTGTCACCGTCTGACGGGCAGCCTATCCGGACATCGCCCGCCATGCCCCATCCGCCAACCCGCGACTGACATGATGGTGCGGTGCGAGTGCCACCCCGACCGGTTCTGACGCGGCGCGCCCTGCTGGGTGCGGCCGCGGCGTCCGCGCTGCTCGGGGTGTCCGGGTGCAACCCGTTCTCCTCCGAGCGCCAGACGCTGACCGTCACCGCCGAGGCACCGCCGCCCACCGCGCCGCTGCTGGGCCTGGTCTACAAGACCCGGCTGCACATCCAGCACCTGCAGGCCGGCATCGAGGTCGACAAGCGGGACGCGAAGGTGCTGACCATGCTGCTGCACGACCGTCGGGCACACCTGGCCGCCCTGGAGGCCGAGTACGCGCGCAGCATCGGGGAGACCTCACCGGCGACCACCCCGGTGCCGACCACCGGGGTGACGCTGCCCAACAAGGACCCCGACGAGGTGATCGGCGTGATCCGCGGTGACGCGGCGACCGCGCAGAGCATGTTCACCGACTCCATGACGACCGCCGGGTCGCCCTATGCCGCGCAGCTGTTCGCCTCGATCGCGGCGTGCATGGCCACCCATCGGGAGGTACTGGCCTCATGACGTCCTCACCGGGGCCCCCGTCCACGCCGGGCCCTGCCGAGAGCACCGGTGCGTCGGCGCCGACCCCCTCCGGTTCGGGCAGTTCCACCCAGGCGCTGGACGAGGACACCCTCAAGGCGCTGCAGGCGGTGATGGCGGCCGAGCACGCGGCGCTGTGGGCCTACGGGCTGGTGACGGCGTACGACCCGTCGGTGGCGAGCACCGTCACCAGCATGGTCACCAGCCACCAGGACGTCCGGGACACGGCGGCGAACCTGATCGTGCAGGGCGGCGCCACCCCGGTGGGCCCGGCGCCCGCCTACACGACCCCGGTGAAGCTCACCGACGCCACGTCCGCGATGCGCCTGGCGCTGGTGATCGAGAGCGACTGCGCGGTGGCATGGCGCGCGGTGATCGGCACCACCGACGACTCCACCCTGCGCGGCACCGCGCTGTCGGCCCTGACCAACTGCGCGATGCGCATGGTCACCTGGCGGCAGACCGCGAGCGAGAAGGTCGTCACGGTGCCGTTCCCCGGCGCGCCGGAGATGAACGGCTGACGCGGCGTTTTGCGGCGGGGTCCGGGCGACTTCGGATCGGCCGATCGATCAGCCGGTGGATCAACCGGCGGACCACCCGGTGGATCAACCGGTGACGAGGCCCACCAGGTGCGCCACCACGTCACCGACCGGCAGGTCGGAGCGCTCGCCGCTGGCCCGGTCCCGGACCTCCACCACGCCCGAGGCGAGCCCGCGCCCGACCACCACGATGGTGGGCACGCCGATCAGTTCGGCGTCGGCGAACTTCACGCCGGGCGAGGCCTCCCGGTCGTCCAGCATCACCTGGACGCCGGCGGCATCCAGTTCGGCGGCGATCCGCTCCGCGGCCTGGATCATGTCGGCCGCCTGCGGGCCCTTGCCGGCGATCACCAGGTGCACGTCGGCCGGTGCGACCTCCCGCGGCCAGACCAGACCCTTGTCGTCGTGGGTGTTCTCGGCGATGGCGGCCACCGCGCGGGACACCCCGATGCCGTAGGAGCCCATGGTGACGGTGACGAGCTTGCCGTTCTCGTCCAGCACCTGCAGGTCCAGCGCGTCGGCGTACTTGCGGCCGAGCTGGAAGATGTGCCCCATCTCGATGCCGCGGGCCGACTCCAGCGGGTGGCCGCACACCGGGCAGGGGTCGCCGTCGCGCACCTCGGCGGCCTGGATGGTGCCGTCGGCGTGGAAGTCGCGCCCGGCGACCAGGTCCAGCACGTGGCGGCCGGGGTGGTCGGCGCCGGTGGCCCAGGCGGTGCCGTCGGCGATGCGCGGGTCGACCAGGTAGCGGATGCCGGTGACGGAGTCCTCGCCCAGCACGCCCGGTCCGACGTAGCCCTTGGCCAGCTGAGGGTGGCGGGCGAAGTCGGCCTCGACGAACGGCACGACCTCGGCGGGTGACACCTGCGCCTCCAGGCGCTTCATGTCGACCTCCCGGTCGCCCGGCACGCCGATGGCCAGCGGTTCGGTGCTGCCGTCCGGCTGGTGCAGCACCACCAGCAGGTTCTTCAGGGTGTCGGCAGCGGTCCAGGCCCGGCCGTCGGCGCGGGGATGGTCCGCGTTCAGCCGCTCCACCAGGGTGTCGATGGTCGGGGTGTCCGGGGTGTCCTCCACGTGCGCGGCCGGGATCGCCGTCACCGCCTCCCGGTGGGCCGGCGCTACCGGAGGCACCGTCACCGCCTCCACGTTGGCCGCGTAGGCGCAGTGCGTGCAGCGCACGTAGGTGTCCTCGCCGACCTCGGCCTCCGCCAGGAACTCCTCGGACTTCGACCCGCCCATGGCGCCGGCCATGGCGCGAACGATCACGTAGGAGAACCCGAGCCGGTCGAAGATCCGGATGTAGGTCTCGCGGTGCCGGCGGTAGGACTCGTCCAGTCCGGCGTCGTCGACGTCGAAGGAGTAGGAGTCCTTCATCACGAACTCGCGGCCGCGCAGGATGCCGGCGCGGGGCCGCGCCTCGTCCCGGTACTTGATCTGGATCTGGTACAGCGCCAGCGGAAGCTGCTTGTAGGAGGTGACGACGTCCTTGGCGAGCAGGGTGAACATCTCCTCGTGGGTGGGCCCGAGCAGGTAGTCGGCCTGCTTGCGGTCCTTGAGCCGGAAGATGTTCTCGCCGTACTCGGTCCACCGGCCGGACGCCTCGTAGGGCTCGCGGGGCAGCAGCGCCGGGAAGTGCACCTCCTGCGAGCCCATGGCGTCCATCTCCTCGCGGACGATGCGCTCGATGTTGCGGTACACCCGGTAGCCCAGCGGCAGCCAGGAGTAGATGCCCGGGGCGGCGCGGCGGATGTACCCCGCGCGCACCAGCAGACGGTGGCTGGGCACCTCGGCGTCCGCCGGATCCTCGCGCAGTGTGCGCAGGAACAGGGTGGACAGTCGGGTGATCACCGGTCGGCTCCTTGAGGGGTGGTGACGATGTTCGGCATGCTGTGCCTCACCGGGTGGGCGGGCGCGATCAGCCTAATGGTCGGCGCACCCGGCCTCCCGCATGGATCATCTTGCACGGCATGCATCAAGTTCGTCCCATCAATAACACCGTCAACATTTCGACGAAGTTCGCGCATGCGGCCCCCGCTGCCGGCGCGCCGGCAGCGGTGCCGGGCGGATACGCTGCCGAGTCGTGCTCATCCTGTTGCCGCCGTCCGAGACCAAGGCGGCCGGCGGCGACCCTGCGGCGCTGGATCTGGGCTCCCTGCTGCTGCCCGCGCTGGGCGACCGGCGCGACCTGTTGCTGACCGCGCTGGCGCGGCTGGCCAGGAACCTGCCGGCGGCGCGCCGGGCGCTGGGCGTCTCCGCCGCCAAGGACGCGGAGATCCGGGCCAACGCCGCGCTGCGCGCCGCGCCCACGATGCCGGCCCTGGCCCGGTACACCGGCGTGCTGTACGACGCGCTGGACGTGCCTGGCATGTCGGCCGGCGAGCGGGCCAGGGCCGACGCCCGGCTGCTGGTGACCTCGGCGCTGTTCGGAGTGGTGCGGGCCCCCGACCGGATCCCCCGCTACCGGCTTTCGGCGGGCTCCCGGTTGCCGCGGCTGGGCACCGTCGCGGCGTTCTGGCGCCCCGCCCTCGCGCCGCTGCTGCCTGGGCTGGAGGGGACGGTGGTGGATCTTCGTTCCGGCGCCTACGCGGCGTTCGGGCAGGTCCCGGGCGCCGTCACCGTCGCGGTGGTGACGGAGCGCCCTGACGGCTCGCGCGCGGTGGTCAGCCACTTCAACAAGGCGACGAAGGGCCGGCTGGCCCGGCTGCTGGCGGTGACGCGGGCCGAGGTGCGCGGTGTCGCCGACGTAGCCCGGGTGGCGCGGCGCGGAGGTCTGCGGGTCGAGCGGGTCGGCGAGCGGGCGCTGCAGGTCGTCACCTGAGCGTGCCGGTCCCATTCCGGCGTGTGGTGCGGATCGGATACTGACCAGGGTGTGCCGGCGCGACCCAGTGCGTGCCGGTCAGCCCGCCGGCTCCAGCCGGACGATCACCGACTTGGACGCGGGGGTGTTGCTGACCTCGGCCACCGAGTCCAGCGGCACCAGCACGTTGGCCTCCGGGAAGTAGGCGGCGACGCAGCCCCGCGTGGTCGGGTAGGCGACCGCGCGGAAGCGCTTGGCGCGCCGCTCGGTGCTGTCCGTCGGGTCCGCGCTGACGCTGATCACGTCCACGTAGTCGCCGTCGGCGAGCCCTCGCTCGGCCAGGTCGTCCGGATGGACGAACACCACCTTGCGACCGCCCTTGATGCCCCGGTAACGGTCGTTCAGCCCGTAGACCGTGGTGTTGAACTGGTCGTGCGAGCGCACCGTCTGCAGCAGCAGGTGGCCCTCGGGCACCTCGACGGTGGTGGGCGGGTTGACGGTGATGTGCGCCTTGCCGTTGTCGGTCGGGAAGGTGCGGGAATCGTGCGGGCCGCGGGGCAGCATGAACCCGCCGGGTTGGGCGACCCGCTCCTCGTAGGCGTGGAACCCGGGCACCACATGCTCGATGTGCTTGCGGATGACGCGGTAGTCGTCGCCCATGGCCTTCCAGCCGACGTCGTCGCCGAACATCCGGTGTGCCAGGTCGGTGACGATGGCGACCTCGCTGCGCAGGTTCTTCGAGCCGGGCTTCAGCTTGCCGGTGGAGGCGTGCACCATCGACATGGAGTCCTCGACGGTGACGAACTGCTCCCCCGCCTTCTGGACGTCCTTCTCGGTGCGGCCCAGGCATGGCAGCAGCAGCGCCTCGGTGCCGTGGCACAGGTGCGAGCGGTTCAGCTTGGTGGCCACGTGCAC
>JBIQML010000219.1:0-7305 GCA_044463405.1 Nakamurella lactea
CCAGATGTTGTCGCCCATGCCGATCTCGTCGCCGTAGTACAGCACCGGCGAGCCGGGGAGCGAGAGCAGCAGCGCGGTGAACAGTTCCTGCTGGTTGCGGTCGCCGTCCAGCAAGGTTGCCAGCCTCCGGCGGATGCCGATGTTGGCCTTCATCCGGGGATCCTTGGCGTACTCCGCCCACATGTAGTCGCGGTCCTCGTCGGAGACCATCTCCAGCGTCAACTCGTCGTGGTTGCGCAGGAAGATGCCCCACTGGCCGGACGACGGGATGGCCGGCGTCTGGGCCAGGATCTCCGAGATCGGGAACCGGGACTCCCGCCGGGCGGCCATGAAGATGCGCGGCATCAGCGGGAAGTGGAAGCACATGTGGCACTCGTCGCCGCCGACCGCCGGGTCCCCGAAGTAGGCCACCACGTCGGCCGGCCACTGGTTGGCCTCGGCCAGCAGCACCGCGTGCGGGTACTCGGCATCCACGATCGCCCGGCAGCGGCGCAGGAACGCGTGCGTCTCCGGCAGGTTCTCGCCGTTGGTGCCCTCCCGCTCGTACAGGTAGGGGACCGCGTCCAGCCGGAACCCGTCGATGCCCAGGTCCAGCCAGAACCGCATCACGTCGATCATGGCTTCGCCCACGGCCGGGTTGTCGTAGTTCAGGTCGGGCTGGTGGGCGAAGAAGCGGTGCCAGTAGTACTGCCCGCGCACCGGGTCGTAGGTCCAGTTGCTGGGCTCGGTGTCCACGAAGATGATGCGGGCGTCCGGGTAGCCGGTGTCGTCGTCGGCCCACACGTAGAAGTCCCCATACGGCCCGTCCGGATCGGTGCGGGACGCCTGGAACCAGGGGTGCTGGTCGGAGGTGTGGTTCATCACCAGGTCGGTGATGACGCGGATGCCGCGGGCGTGCGCGGCGTCCAGGAACGCGACGAAGTCGGTGACGGTGCCGAACTCCGGCAGCACCTTGCGGAAGTCGGAGATGTCGTAGCCGCCGTCGCGCAGCGGGGATTGGTAGAACGGCGGCAGCCACAGGCAGTCCACGCCCAGCCAGGAGACGTAGTCCAGCTTGTCGGTCAGCCCGCGCAGGTCCCCGGTGCCGTCCGCGTTGGAGTCCGCGAAGGCACGCACCAGCACCTCGTAGAACACCGCGTGCTTGTACCAGCCGGGGCGCTCGGGCATCGGGCGGGCGCGTGGGAAGTCCGCGGCGGACGGCTCGGCCGCCGCGAGCAGATCCGTGGTGCCGGGCTGGACCATGCTGACCTTTCCGAGAACTGGTGGTGGGCGGGGAGGGGCTGCCGAACTAGCGGTCGTGCTGCACGTGCAGGATGTGTGCCGCACGGGCCACCGGTGCCAGGCCGACGGTGGTCCGCTGCCCGAAGTGGTAGCGCTCGCCGGACAGCAGGTCCACCACGTCGAACCGGTCGGCCCAGTCCAGGCCCAGCGCCGGCATCCACAACTCGGTGCGGCCCCAGTGCTCGCCGCGCGGGTCCAGCGCCACCACCATCAGCAGGGTGTCGCCGGTCAACGGGTCCCGGCGCGAGTAGCACAGCAGGTTGTCGTTGTCGATCGAGTGGAACCACAGGCCCTTCATCTGCTGCAGCGCCCGATGCTCCCGGCGGATCAGGTTCAGCCGGGTGATCAGCGGCTCCAGGGACTGCCCGTGCTTGAGCGGGGTCTGGAAGTCCCGGGGCCGCAGCTGGTACTTCTCCGAGTTCAGGTACTCCTCCGAATCCGGCCGCACCGGCTCGTCCTCGAACAGCTCGAACCCGGAGTACACGCCCCAGCTCGGCGACAGCGTCGCGGCCAGCACCGCCCGGATGGCGAACATCGCGGGCCCGCCGTAGGCCAGCGAGGCGTGCAGGATGTCCGGGGTGTTGACGAAGAAGTTGGGGCGCATGTAGTCCGAGGCGTTCACCAGTTCGACGGCGTAGTCGGTGAGCTCCTCCTTGCCGGTGCGCCAGGTGAAGTAGGTGTACGACTGGCTGAACCCGACCTTGGCCAGGGTGTGCATCATGGCCGGCCGGGTGAACGCCTCGGCCAGGAAGATCACCTCGGGGTCGGTGCGGTGCACCTCGGCGATCAGCCACTCCCAGAAGTTGACCGGCTTGGTGTGCGGGTTGTCCACCCGGAACACCGTGACCCCGTGCGAGATCCAGAACCGGACCACCCGCAGCACCTCGGCATACAGGCCGGCGGGGTCGTTGTCGAAGTTCAGCGGGTAGATGTCCTGGTAGCGCTTGGGCGGGTTCTCCGCGTAGGCGATGGAGCCGTCCGGCCGGGTGGTGAACCACTCCGGGTGCTCGCGCACCCAGGGGTGGTCCGGCGCGCACTGCAGGGCCAGGTCCAGCGCCACCGACAGGCCGAGACCGGTGGCCCGGGCGACGAAGGCGTCGAAGTCGTCGATCGTGCCCAGCTCCGGGTGCACCGCGTCGTGCCCGCCGGCCGCGGAGCCGATCGCCCACGGCGAGCCCACGTCGCCGGGGGCCGCCGTCACCGTGTTGTTGCGGCCCTTGCGATTGACCTCGCCGATCGGGTGGATCGGCGGCAGGTAGGCCACGTCGAAGCCCATCCGGGCGATGCGGGGCAGTTCCTCGGCGGCGTCCGCGAGGGTGCCGTGCCGGACCGGGGTGCCGTCCTCGGTGATCTGGGCGGCCGCCGAGCGGGGGAAGAACTCGTACCAGGAGCTGAACTCGGCGAGCGGCCGGTCCACCCAGACGCGGTAGGTGTCGGATCGGGTGACCAGCTCGCGGATCGGGTCGGCGATGAGCACCGGCCACAGGTCGCCGCCCAGTGCCGGTCCGATCCGTTCCGCCAGCGGCAGGTGCTCATCGCGCAGCGCCTCGACCGCGGCCCTGATGGCCGCGGCGTAGCGATTGCCGGGGCGGCGGGCGATCCGGCCCAGCAGCGCCACGCCGGTGGCCAGGTCGTTGGCCATCTCGTCGGCGTCCTGGCCGGCGCCGAACTTGGCCTCCACCGCGTGCCGCCAGGTGGCCAGCGGATCGCTCCACGCCTCGATCTGCAGGGTCCACATGCCCATCCGGTCGGGCACCACCTGGGCGTGGAACCGGTCGGTGCCCGGCGTCCCCGGGGCCATCCGCAGCAGCGGACCGCCCGCGCGCCGCCGGCCGCCGTCGGCAGGGGGGCTGAACAGCACGTTCGCCCCGACGGCGTCGTGACCCTCCCGGAACACCGTGGCGGCGACCTCGATCACCGCCCCCACGAAGGAGGTGGCGGGGTATCGGCCGCAGTCCACCACCGGTGCGACGTCGTTGATCGGGATGCGTCCAACCACGTCGCCAACCTACCGGGGTCGGGTGCCCGGCGCGCAGGTTGACGGGGCGGCGGGCAGCGGGCGAGCACCGCGCCGCGCGCGGCGACACGCCCGGCCTGCGGGGGGACCGAATGATCCACGCGAGGGGCCGGGTAGCGTCCCAGTGGTCGGGGGAGGAGTCGGTGACGGGCGGCGGCGGTGACCTGCGAACGGGGGCCGGAGTTGCCCCGTGGCCGATCCACCGTGCACCATCTGTGGACACCGAGTACACGAATCTGAATCGATATCACCTGCTGCGGCGCCCCCGGGCCCGGCGCCCGGCACCTGACAGACAGCCCCAGGGCCCCGGACGACGAAGTTGGCAGCTGCCGTGAAGGCTTACCGATCCCTGACCGTGCGGCCGCGGCCGCCGGCCGCGCTCGCTCCGCTGGAGCGGCTGATCCGCAACATGCGCTGGACCTGGCACCCGGCGACCCGTGACCTGTTCGAGCAGATCGACCCCGAGACCTGGCGGCGGGTCGGCCACGACCCCCTCCAGTTGCTCGGCGCGGTGCCCGTGCAAAGGCTGGAGGAACTGGCCGCCGACGAGCAGTTCCTGGATCGCATGCGGGCCCTGGACGACGACCTGCAGCAGTACCTGGAGGCGCCCGGCTGGTACGCGCGGCGCAGGGCTGACGGCGACTCCGCCGCGGCCGCCTTGCCGGACGCGGTCGCCTACTTCTCGATGGAGTTCGGCATCTCCGACGTGCTGCCCAACTTCTCCGGCGGTCTCGGCGTGCTGGCCGGCGACCACCTCAAGTCCGCCTCCGACCTGGGGGTGCCGCTGATCGGGGTGGGGCTTTTCTACCGGTTCGGGTACTTCTCCCAGACGCTGTCGGCCGAGGGCTGGCAGCAGGAGGTGTATGCCGCCAACGATCCGCACTCGCTGCCGATCGAGCGGGCGCGCGCCGACGACGGCACCCCGCTGGTGGTCAGCGTGGACCTGCCCGACGGCAAGGTGCTGCACGCGCGCATCTGGCTGGTGCGCGTCGGTCGCATCCCGCTGCTGCTATTGGACTCGGACATCGAGGCCAACGACGACGGTCTGCGGCAGACCACCGACCGGCTGTACGGCGGCGACCAGGACCACCGCATCCGGCAGGAGATCCTGCTGGGCATCGGTGGCGCCCGCGCGGTGCGGGCGTACTGCGAGGCGACCCGGCGGGCCGAGCCCGAGGTGTTCCACATGAACGAGGGGCACGCCGGATTCTCCGGGCTGGAGCGCATGCGCACCCTGGTGGCCGAGCACGGCCTGTCGGTGCCGGAGGCGCTGGCCGCGGTGCGGGCCGGCACGGTGTTCACCACGCACACCCCGGTGCCGGCCGGCATCGACCGGTTCCCGATGGACCTGGTGCGGCACTACCTGGATGCCGACGGCGAGGGGATGTCCCGGCTGCTGCCCGGCATCCCGGCCGAGGACGTGCTGGCGCTGGGCGCGGAGGACGACCCGGCCCGGTTCAACATGGCGCACCTGGGGCTGCGCCTGGCGCAGCGGGCGAACGGGGTGGCGAAACTGCACGGGGCGGTGTCCCGGCGGATGTTCGCCGGGCTGTACCCGGGCTTCGACGTGGACGAGGTGCCGATCGGATCGGTCACCAACGGCGTGCACCTGGCGACCTGGCAGGACCGGGCGATGCGACCGATCGCCGAGGAACTGGCCGGATCCGCCGATCTGGAGTCCATCGAGGAGTGGCCGAACGGCGACCGGGTGGATCCGGCCTGGCTGTGGCAGGAACGCTGCCGGCTGCGCGCCCGGCTGGTCGACATGGCCAGGGATGCGGTCCGGCGCTCCTGGCTGCAGCGCGGGCTGACGGTGGCCGAACTCGGCTGGACCGAGTCGATCCTGGACCCGGACATCCTGACCATCGGCTTCGCCCGCCGGGTGTCCACCTACAAGCGGTTGACCCTGATGCTGCGGGACCGGGACCGGCTCAAGGCCATCCTGCTGAACCCGGAACGGCCGGTGCAGATCATCATCGCCGGGAAGGCGCACCCCGCCGACGACGGCGGCAAGCACTTCATGCAGGAGATGGTGACCTTCGCCGACGACCCGGAGATCCGTCACCGGGTGGCCTTCCTGCCGAACTACTCGATGTCCATGGCGGCCGCGCTGTGCGGCGGCGCCGACGTCTGGCTGAACAACCCGATCCGGCCCCAGGAGGCCTCTGGCACCTCCGGGATGAAGGCCGCCCTCAACGGGGCGCTGAACCTGTCCATCTCGGACGGCTGGTGGGACGAGCTGTACGACGGGCGCGACGGCTGGGTGATCCCCAGCGCGGACGTGCCGGACGAGGAGCGCCGGGACGACCTGGAGGCGGCGGCGCTGTACGAGCTGCTGGAGGACCGGGTGGTCCCGCTGTTCTACCGGCGCGACCAGGACGGCCGGCCGGAGGGCTGGGTGCAGGCGGTCCGGCACGCCCTGAGCTTCCTCGGCCCGCGTGTGCAGGCCACCCGCATGGTGCGCGACTACGTGCAGTCCTACTACGCCCCGGCGACCGCGAACGCCCGGGTGATGACACGGGACTGGACCGCTGCCAAGGACTTCGCCGCCTGGCAGGACCGGGTTCGGGCCAGCTGGCCGGGCGTTCGCATCACCGGCGTCGACGTGTCCGGCATCGACACCGAGCCGGCGCTGGGCCATCCGATGACGGTGCGGGCCTACGTCGACCTGGCCGACCTGTCCGAGCAGGACGTGCAGGTGCAGACCGTGATCGGCAGGGTCGGTGACGACCAGCAGCTCACCGAGATCAGCACCGCCCCGATGCAGTTCCACCCTGGCGGTGACGGGCATCCGGGCTGCTTCCAGGTCGAGGTGCCGCTGGACCGGGCGGGCGCGCTGGGATACACGGTGCGGGTGCTGCCCTCGCATCGGCTGCTGGTCAGCCCCGCCGAGATGGGCCTGGTGACCACTCCGCAGGACTGAGCCGGCTCTCAGGATCGGCTCCGTCGCAAGGCCGCTCCCTGGATCGCCCACTCTCCAGGGTGCTACTCCGGACGATCACGGCAGCTCCGTGCGGAGCACGGCAGTTGTCCGTGCTGTGCGGCCCGAACGATCGTTGCGAACATCGGGGTCCGGCGGACCCTCGCACCGGCGTGAGCCTCGGCCTACGGGGAATCGGCGACCTCCCCGGTGCGGTGTGCGCGCAGCAGCCACAGCGTCCGTGCGGGCAGGGTGACCTCCACCCCGGCCGACAGCGGGGAATCGTCCGCGGGCGCCCCGGTCGGCGAGGACGTGTCCACCACCGGCGTGTACGCCTCCCCGTAGGGGGCGCCCGGCAGGGTGATCTCGATGTCCGCGGTCCCGGCGTGCAGCACGATCAGCCAGGAGTCGTCGGTCAGCGGCTCGCCGTGCGGCCCATGGCCCCGTACGTCGTGACCGTTCAGCCACATCATCAGCGTGCGCCGGCCGGTGTCGAACCAGTCGGCGTCGGTCATCGGCTCCCCGGACGGGGCGAACCACATCAGGTCGGCGATCCCGTCGCCGCTGGCGGGGGACCGTCCGTCGAAGAACTCGCCCTGGTGCAGGGCCGGCGCGTCGGCGCGCAGTGCCAGCAGTCGCCGGAAGAACGCCAGCATCGCCGGGGCGGGGTCGTGCGGGGAAGCCCCGTCACCGCCCGGACCGCCGGAACCGGAGTCGCCGTCGGCCCCGTCACCGCCGGAACCGTCGCCCAGCGCCGCCCAGTCCAGCCACACCTGGGGGGAGTCCACGCAGTAGGCGTTGTTGTTGCCGCCCTGGGTGCGCCACATCTCGTCGCCGGCGCAGATCATCGGGGTGCCGGTGGCCAGCAGCAGGGTCGCCGCCAGGTTGCGGGCCTGCCGGGCGCGCACGGCCAGGATCGCCGGATCGAGCGGGGCCCCGGCGGTGCCATCACCCTCCACGCCGTAGTTGGCACTGCGGTTGTCGTCCGTGCCGTCCCTGTTGTGCTGCCCGTTGGCCTCGTTGTGCTTGCGGGAGTACGACACCAGGTCGCGCAGCGTGAAGCCGTCGTGGGCGGTGACGAAGTTGA
>JBIQML010000220.1:0-7291 GCA_044463405.1 Nakamurella lactea
ACGCCCGCAGCCGGCCACCGTCGGAGGCCAGCGCCGTGATGGCACCCGTGCAGCGGCTGAGTTTGTTGCCCGATGCCGCGAATCCCTCACCCGACGTCTTGTTGAACCAGGCGAACAGGTTGTCGGACTGGGTCAGTCCCCGGGACAGCGTGATGTTGGGCCACTCCATGCGACCCGGCAGCTTGCGGGCGTAGCCGTTCTGACCGCCCTCGACCAGGTCCTCGGTCTGCACGGTCACCTGCAGCCCGGTGACGGACGCGAAGATGCCGATCTCCACCCCGTCCACCTCCAGCAGGAAGTTGCTCGCGAGCTGCCCGTCGCTGCCGAGCAGGGTCAGCTGATTAGGCGAACTCACGAGCTGCCTCCCAAGCCCTCTGGTTGAGCGACACCACAGCCCGGATCAGGCGGACCCGATCCATGTGCTCCAGATCCAGCAGGTCGTCCAGCGGCCAGTGCAGGTGGTATGCGAGATAGGCGATCTCCTGCCACAGCGCCTCGACCGGATACCGCTTCACCTGGACACCGCTCGATCACTCGATCAGTCCGCGGTGCGCGGAATCTCCTCGACCCGCGCCCGCACCGGGGCGACCCGCTCCGCCGCCGAACCGTTCCCGGCCGTATCCCCCTGACCGGCACCCGCGGGTCCGGTCGAACCCGCCGGTTCCGCGTCGGCGGCTGGATCGACGGCGGCCCGGTCGGTGGCTCCCGTCACCGGGGCAGCGGCCCGCTGGGCTGCCAGCAATGCCTCGTATTCCTCCTGCGTACCGAAGTTGATGACTCCGTAGAAGTCCTGCAGGAACGCCAGGTCCGCGGCGAACAACCCCTCGATCTCGGTGGGCGTGATCATCGGGACGTCGCCGAGCTTCGTCACCACCCGGGCCAGGATGAGCACCGTCAGGCGAGGGTCGTCCGGGCCGGTGACGGTCGGATGCCGCAGCGGCTCCAACTCGTCGCGCGCCGTCGCCAGCCGCATGGTGCCATGACGGTGCACGCTGCCCCCCGGGTCGACATACCCGCGGGGCAGCGTGAACTCGTATTCGGTACGCAGACTCACTTGGTCCGCTCGAGGCGCTCGATCGTCAGCGTGATCGTCTCCTTCACCGGATCGTTCGAGTCCACCGAGAGCTGATCGGTGGAGATCTTGCTGGGCCACCCGGCGAAGAAGTTGAACCGGGCGATCTCGGCGCCGGTCGAGTCGTAGAGCACGATCGATCCGTCCTTGCGCTCGGCCTCCCGGTTGCCCAGCGGCATGCCGGACTCGTAGATCTTGTTGAACCACGTCCACAGCTTGTCCTTGGACATGTCGGTGGGCGCGACCCTGGTCAGCGACAGGTCCGGCGGCTTGATGTGGGTGCCCAGCATCTTGCGGATCACCTTCTTGCCGTTCGGCGCGGCCTGCACGACCTCCGCGACGTCCATCGCGATGTCCAGACCCGAGACACCGGACAGGTAGGCGACCACCTCGCCCTTGATCTCCAGGAAGAAGTTCTGGGCGATCATGGTGTCTTCTTGCAGCATGTTTGGCATGCGTTCTCCTTAAGGTTGCGGCCGTTGGGGGGTAGTCGCGATCAGCTCGCGGTCTGCTTCTGCTGGGCGATCCGGAAGACCACGAACTCGGCCGGCTTGACCGGCGCGATGCCGACCTCGCAGACCATCAGGCCCTGGTCGATCGACTCCGGCGGGTTGGTCTCGGCGTCGCACTTGACGTAGTAGGCCTGGTCGGCGGAGGCGCCGAACAGCGCGCCGAGGCTCCACAGCCCGCGCAGGAACCCGTCCAGGGTGCGCTTGACGCCCTCCCAGAGCTTCATGTCGTTCGGCTCGAAGACGGCGTACTGGGTGCCCTCGGCCACCGTCGTCTCGATCATGTTGAACAGCCGGCGGACGTTGATGTAGCGCCAGTCGGAGTCCGACGACAGCGTCCGGGCGCCCCAGATGCGGATGCCCCTGGTGCCGAACGGCCGGATGCAGTTGATCCCGATGGGGTTGAGCAGCGACTGCTCGTTCTGCGTGATCGCGTACTCCACGTCCAGGCAGCCGCGGATGGTGTCGTTGGCCGGCGCCTTCCATACCCCGCGGGTGTCGTCGGTGCGGGCCCACACGCCGGCCACGTGGCCGCTGGGCGGGATGACCACCTCGGCGTCACCGTTGGTGCCGATCGGGTTCTCCACCTTGATCCACGGGTAGTAGAACGCCGCGAACGCCGAGTCGTACATCGCCACGTCGCTGCGCCAGTCCTTGACCTGCTGCGGGTTCATGCCGGGGGGCGAGTCCAGCACCGCCATCCGATTGCCGTGCTGCTCGCAGTGGCTGATCAACGTGGTCTGCACGGACTTCCACAGACCGAGGTCGACGCTGCCGTCCTCCTTGGTGGCCGCCGTGATCAGGTCCGGCACGATCACCATGGTGACGTCCTCGGCGACCGCCAGGCCGTTGATGCCCTCGCGGGCCGAGGCCGAGCCGGCGAACTTGCGGCCGTTGACCGCGACCGGGGTCGGGTCCGCCTTCTGCAGCGCATAGACGCCGGGCTTGACAACCTCCAACTGCCCGGACAGGTCGGCCTTGGCATCCAGCAGCACCTCGACCTTGATCTTGGTCGACGTGCCGTTGATCACCGACGCCACGTTGCGGTCGCCCGGCGTGATGGTGAGGTTCTCGAAGTTCTCCACTTCCCGCCCGTCGGCGCTGACCGTCAGGTTGAACGGGCTCGGGCCGTCGTCGTCGGCGTTGTCGTCGTCGGTGGTCACACGTACCGAGACGTCCGCGTCCGGCTCCAGACTCTCCACCGCGATCGGCAGTCCCAGCGCGCGATCCGCAGCCGGCAGTTCGAGTTTCGACGGCTGGCCGGAGGGCTCGGTGTTCGGAATCCGCACGATGTACGCGATGGATCCGCCGTTGGCGAAGTATCCGTATACCGACAGCGGCAGCACGGCGCCCTTGCAGAAGCTGCCGTACAGCTTCTCGTACTGCGTCCAACTGGTGACCAGGCGCGGGGCGAGGCCATCGGGGTCGTTCGGGTCGTCGTGGGGGGCCTTCTCGGTGAATCCGACGAACGCCGCGATCGCGGTGGGTGCCGCGGTGAGCGACTTCTCCGACGACGGTACTTCTTCGACGTACACGCCGGGTGCGGCATAGTTGGGCATACCCGCTCCTATCGATCGATGCCTAGAGGGTGAACGGACGGCTGTCGACACCGATCCAGGGCGCGCACCTGGGTCTGGGGTCGGGGTCACTGCGTGTGGCCCGCAATGGTGGGCCGTGCCCCGAACGCGGTCCACGACAAATCATGACATTCTCGCGGCAAAGCCGGAATAGGTGTGACCCGAATGCCAATAAGGAGTTTTGCCGGGGGTGTTCTTCACCCGTTTGGCACAGGAATCTGCGGTCCGTGATCACTCCGACGGACTGGGTGGGTCACACGAATGGCACGACCGTCTCGCACCGGGTGCCGCCACCCACGGTGGTTGTCCTGTCACCGGTCGACGAGGTCAACCGCTCATGGTGTGTGTCGCCCCCGGCATGGTCATCGAGATGACGCCGCCGTAGACGCAGTTGCAGGTGGATCCCGCGGTCAGCGCCGGGCTGCCGGCGATCAGCGTGGTGGGTGCCATCGGGGTCCAGGGCGCGACCACCGACGGGATGCACGGGGCCGGGGTCAGCGTCCCGAGTGCCGCAGCGGTCGCCGCGGCGACCAACGGGTTCGCAAGCGACCGGCACAACGCGAAGGGCTGGATGTTGGCGAACGGGGCGAAGTCCATGATGGTGGCGGCCGGTCGCCCCTCCACCAGCACGGTCGGGCGGTTGACCATCATGCTGGACGGCGCCATGCCGAAGGTGCACATGGTGGTGGCGCCCATCACCGCGTTCGGGTTGCCCACCGGCTCACTCCCTCGTGGTCTGCGATCTAGAGTTTCGAGTCCTTGACGGACTTGGTCAAGGGGTCACCGGTGGTGGTGACGAAGCACCATACGGACCTGTCGTCGCCCTGCTGCCAGCTCCGGGCGGACGGCAACAGGTAGGTCAGCCACAGGCTGGAGTCCGGGTAGCCGATGCCGACGTAGTCGGTGAACTTCTGCGCGCAGGAGCCCTTGGCGAAGGTCTCCAGCGCAGCGTTGCCCGGATAGTCCTTCGAACCGTCCGGCGAGGTGTAGCTGATCGAGGCGAAGGCCTCCTGTTGATGGGGCACGGCGCAGGGGACGCGGCTGAGGTCGGACAGCTCCGCCTGGACCTTGGCCGGTGCCACGAAGCAGTCGCCGACGGCGATCTTGAATACCGAGACCGGCTCGCCCTTGTCCGGCGCGTTGCCGCCGAACAGGCCGGAGATCCAGGAGCAGGACGACAGCGACGACAGGACGGCCAGCAGGACGAGCGCTCCGATCGCGATCAGGGCGCGCGACCGCCACGAGCGGGGCCCTGCGGGGCGCGGCGCTGCCAAGCGGGTGGATGAGGCCGTCACGCCACTCCCTCCTGCGCGGACAGCAACCGGCCGGCGACGCATCCGTACCGGTGCGGCGTCAGGCCATCACCAAGGGTAGGAGGACGGCACGGCTCGCGATACACCCATTCGAGTCATTCGTCAGGATCGGGTCGGTCAGCAACCGGGCGGTTCGACGGGACGCTGCCGATCGGAGCGATCGGTCGGGTGACGGGGGCGTCACCTGCCGGGCCGCCATTCGGCCGGACTCCCGTCACCAATCGATGTTGCCGCAGGAGGTGTGGTCGGCCGGCTCGATCTGCAGGGTGGCGTGTTCGATGCGGTAGCGACTGGCCAGCAGGTCGCGGGCGCCGTCCAGCACCTGGTGATGGTCGGCATGGTCCGCGGACACCAGGTGCGCGGTGGCCACCGTCATCCCGGAGGTCAGCTCCCACAGATGCAGGTCGTGCACGTCGGCGACCCCCTGGATCCGCGCGAGGTCCTCGGCCACCTGCTGCGGGTCCATGCCGCGCGGAACCTGCTGGCCCAGCACCCGCATCGCGGAGCGACCGAGGCCGACGGCCCTCACTACCACGAACACCCCGATGCCCGCCGCGACCACCACGTCCCAGACGCTCAGCCCGGTCCAGGTGATCAGACCGGACGCCAGCAGCACCCCAGCGGAACCCGCGGCGTCGCCCAGCACCTCCAGGTAGGCGCCTCGGATGTTCAGCGACTCACCGGACCCGGAGCGCAGCAGCATCAGGCAGGCCACGTTGACCAGCAGGCCGATCGCCCCGATCACCGCCATCGGTCCGGTGGCGATGTGCGGGGCCGCGCCGATCCTGCCGATCGCACCGGCCACCACGAAGACGCCGACGCCGATCATCAGCAGCACGGCGAGCCCGGCCGCGAACACCTCGGCCCGGTACCGGCCGTAGGTGCGCCGGCCGGTGTGATCCGGACGGGCGGCAATCCTGGTGGCCACCAACGCGGCGCCCAGGGTGACGACGTCGGTGGCCAGGTGACCCGAATCGGCCACCACGGCCAGCGATCCGGCCAGCAGGCCGACGACGAGTTCGGCGACGAACAGCATCCCCGTCATCGAGAACGCGGCGATCAAACGGCCGCGGAAGCGCCGGGAGGCGGGAACCGGACGGCCGCTGGCGTCACGGGCCGCGGGCCCGCCGATGCCGTGGTGGTGGCCGTGATGCTGGTCCGCAGGGCCAACGTCGGCGCCGTGCTGCGCCATCCGGACCTCCCCGCACCGTGCTCACCAGCCAGTTCGATGGTATCGCCCCATCCGTGCCCGAGGCGCGGGTCAACGAGGCGGGCCGGACGGCCGGAGACTGCCGGCCGGCGGCCCGCGCGGGACCGCTCCGGTGAAGGATGGACATGACGGAAGGAGCACCACGGTGACGAGTGCCGACGGCCGCCGGCTGATCCTGCTGCGGCACGCCAAGTCGTCCTATCCGGGCGGGGTGACCGACCGGGATCGGCCGCTGGCCTCCCGTGGCCGTCGGGAGGCAGCCCTGGCCGGCCGCTGGCTGATGTTCGGGCAACCGCCGATCGGCGCGGTGCTGTGCTCGCCCGCCGCACGCGCCCGGGAGACGCTGGAGCGCAGCGGGATCAGCGCCGAGGCGACGGTGATCCCGGCGCTCTACGGCGCCGGCCCGGACGAGATCATCGAGCTCATCGGTGACGTGCCCGACGAGGTGCGCACGCTGCTGGTGGTCGCGCACGCGCCCGGGCTGCCGGCCACCGCCGCGATGCTGGCCGGTCCCGGATCGAACGAGGACGCCGTGGCCGAACTGCAACGGGGATTCCCGACGTCCGCGATCGCCGTCCTGGAGGTTCCGGGACCGTGGCCGTCCGCACAGTACGGTTCCTGCGCGCTGCTGACCGTGCACGTGCCGCGAGCCTGACGGCGTGATCACCGGACTGCCGCCGGCGGTGACGGCTGCCGTCCTCGGCTCCGCGGTGCTGCACGCCACCTGGAACGCGCTCGCCAAGGCGATACCGCACCGCCTGCTGGCCACCGCGCTGATGGCCGTCGGCGAGCTGGTGATCGCCGGCGCCTGGTGGGCCGTCGCTCCGCGGCCGGACCCGGCCAGCTGGCCGTATCTGGGAGCCTCGGCGGTGTTGCAGACCGGTTACCTGCTGTTGCTCACCGCGGCGTACTCGCACGGCGAGTTCCGGCGGGTGTATCCGGTGGCGCGCGGCACCGCCCCGCTGCTGGTGACGGTCTTCTCGCTGCTGGTGCTCGGCGAGGCCCTGCACCCGGGCCAGCTGGCCGGCATCGCACTGCTGATCGCCGCGCTGGCGGTGCTCGCGCTGGCACCGCCCGCCCGGCGGGTGCGACCACCGGCATCCGACGACGGGTCTCCGGCCGGTACCGCCGGTCCCGCCAGTCCCGACCGGCGGCACCGGGCCGGCCTGGGTCTGGCGGTCGCCACCGGGGTGGTGATCGCGGCCTACAGCCTGGTGGACGGGCTCGGGGTCCGGCACTCCGGCTCGGCCGCCGGCTATGCGGCCTGGCTGATGACGATGCACGGAGCTCTCACGTTGCTCACCAGCGTCGCCCTGGCCGGACCGCGGCAACTCGTCCGATGGGCGCGGAGCGAGCAGGTCACGGACGGCGAGCGGACGGCGCCCCGCACGTTGGCGCGACCCGGCGAGCTCACGGCAGCCGGCGAGTCGACGGCGACCGGCGAGCTCACGGCACCCGGCGAGCGGCGGGCCGCAGCGATGCGGCTGAGGGACCGGCCCGCCATGCGGGTCGCCTCGGGGATCGCCTGCGGGGTGCTCTCGCTCGCGGCGTACGCCATCGTCGTCTGGGCGCAGAGCCGGGCCAGCCTGTCGCTGGTGTCGGCGCTGCGG
>JBIQML010000221.1:0-7211 GCA_044463405.1 Nakamurella lactea
CTGGTACTGCGATCCGGTGGACGGCACCACCAACTACGCCAACGGCATCGCCTGATGCTCGTTCTCGCTGTGCTGCTGGGATGCCGTCGGCCCGCTGGTCGCCGTGATCGGCGACCCGTGCCATCACCGGGTCGCCACCGCGGTCCGGGGCGGCGGCGCGATCGTGCAGTCGCTGGATCCGCGGTTCCGGCCGGTCGCCGGCTCGGAGCGAGCGCCGACGGTGCGCTCCGGATCGTCCCTGGCCGGCACCGTCGTCACCACCGAATGGCTGGCCCACGTGCCGTGGCCGGGCATGCTGGAGACCATCGGCCACCTCGCGGAGGCAGGCTGCACGGTGCGCATCATGGGCTCGTCCGCGCTGTCGCTGCTGCAGGTGGGCCTGGGTGCGGCCGCCGGCTGCCTGATCGGCCGCTACTCCGCCATCGACGACTCGGCCTCCGTGCTGATCGCGATGGAGGCCGGCGCGCAGGCCTGCGGCATCGACGGGGCACCATCGGTCGCCCCGGAGGGAGGGATCCTGCTGGCAGCACCCGGCCATTCCGACGCCATCCTGGCGGCATGGCGGGCCGGCACACCCGTGCCCTGACACCTCTTCCCGGAGGACGGTGACGATGCTCACGCACGCCGATCCGCCTGCCGGGAATCTGCTTCGCCCCGCTTATTGTTGAACGGTCAAGAATATGGGTCGTCGGAAGCGAGATGGCGCAGCATGAGCACCTTGAAGATCATCATTGCCTCGACCCGGCCCGGCAGGGTCGGCGAGCCGATCGGCAGCTGGGTGGCGCGCGCCGCCCGCGCGCACGGCGGGTTCGATGCCGTCGAGGTGCTGGACCTGGCCGAGATCGACCTGCCGCTGCTGGACGAGCCGAACCATCCTCGGCTGCGCCGGTACACCAAGCCGCACACGCTGGCCTGGTCGGCGGCGGTGGACTCCGCGGACGCATTCCTCATCGTGGCGCCCGAGTACAACTTCGCCATGACGGCGCCGCTGAAGAACGCGCTGGACTACCTGCATGCCGAGTGGGCGCACAAGCCCGTGGGCCTGGTGACCTACGGCGGCGCGTCCGGCGGCATGCGCGCTGCAGAGATGATCAAGAGCGTGCTGGTGACATTGCGGATGGTGCCGGTCTCCCCGGCGCTCAGCCTGCACAAGGTCGGCGACCGGCTGGTCGACGGCACGTTCGCGCCCACCCGTGCCGACGTCGGCACGCTGACGGCGATGCTGGACGAACTGGTCGACTACCAGGAGGCGCTGGCCCCGCTGCGGGCACGGGACAGGTTGGCCGCGGCCGGTTGAGCGTTCCGCCGGTGGGCTAGCGTGCCAGCGTGAGCGAGGACAGCTGGGCCGATCTGGCCGATCAGTTCGCCGACCAGGCGTACGCCTCCGTCAAGGGATTCGTGCGCACCACGGTGATGCACCGGCAGCTCATGGAGAACCTTCCTGCCCCCGCCACCGTGCTGGACGTCGGCGGCGGCGCCGGCCACCAGTCGTTCCCGCTGGCCCGCCTCGGGTATCGGGTGACGCTGCTGGACCCGTCGCCGGCGATGCTGGACAAGGCCCGGCAGCGGCTGGCGCAGCTTCCCGACGACGCCAGGCACCGGGTCACGCTGCTGCAGGGCGACGGCGAGGACGCCGAGACCGCCGTCGAGGGGCGGCGTTTCGGCGCCGTGCTGTGCCACGGCGTGCTCGGCTACCGTCCCGATCCGGGACCGATGGTCGGCCAGCTGTGCCGGTGCACCGCCCCGGGCGGCGTCGTGTCGATCATGACGGCCAATGCGCATGCGATGGCCGTGCGACCCGCCATGGAACGCCGCTGGGACGACGCCATGGCCGCCTTCGACTCGCGGACCGAGGTCGGCGTGCTGGGCGTTCCGGGCAGGGCCGACACGGTCGAGGAGATCGGCGAGCTGCTGCGGAGCGGCGGCGTCCAGCCCATTCGCTGGTACGGCGTCTGGCTGTTCGTGGACTGGCTCGAGTTCGGCGGGGCGACCCTCGATCCGGGCGACACCAAGCAGGCGGCCGCCATGGCGGCGGTGGAGTACGAGGCGGGCCGGCGGGACCCGTACCGGGGGCTCAGCCGGGTCTTCCACCTGCTGGGGCGCAAGGACTCCGGGCCGACGACGGCGACCTGACGGCCCCTCGGGCCGGCGCGACACACCGCCAGCGGTGCGCCCGGGTCCCCGTCAGGCCCCGCAGTCCCACTTGTCGGCCGGGGCGTCCGGATCGCAGAACGGCGTGTCCGGCCAGATGCTCAGGCTCACGTGGTAGGCGTCGGGCACGGTCACCGTGATCTTCTCGCCCACCGGTGTCTTGGGATCGTTGGACCTGGTGACGCTTCCGGTGGCGGAGTTCGCACCCGACGACGCGGTGAGCGTGAACTGGATGTGGCCGCCGGAGACGATCTCGTTGCCCTTCGTCCTGTCGCACGGCGGCGTCGGATCGTCGCTGCACCACTGGTAGGTGCGGTAGTCCAGCGTGCCGTGCCCCGAGGCGTCGATGCTCACCATGCGTCCGTGACCCACCCACTGCCCCACCACCGCAGAGGGGACGCCGTCCGACGAGCCGGACCCGCCGTCTCCGACGGTCGTGGCGACGCCGTTCGGGCCGAAGAACACGTATTCCGCGCGCGCCACCCGGAAGCCGTAGCCGGATCCGGTGTTCTGGCAGGTGACGCCGTCCTTGCGGCTGACGCAGCGCACCTTTCCGACGGTGATCTGCTTGCCGTAGGCCAGGGTGGGCCCGCCGCTTTCCACGTCGCCGGCGCAGAACAGGAACGCCGACTTGCCGGCCAGCTTGAAGTTGAAGCCCCATCCGGATGCGCCGCAGTCGTGCTTCGGCGGGGTGTAGTCGAACCTGGCCAGCTGGCAGACGGCGGTCCCGTCCTGGATGCCGCAGGTGATGTTGCCGGACGGGGACTGGAAGCCGACGTCGGTGACGACGCCCCGGTAGGAGGACGGGTCGACGGTCGCGGCGCCGTCGAACTCGTGCACCGGGTCGCCGGGCGTCGAGGTCGACCCGCCGCCGGGCGACGTCGTGGTCACGACGGGCGCGGACGGTCGGCTGGGCGCCTCGGTGGTCGTCGAGGGAGCCGACGGGGTGGTGTGGACCGGTGTCGACGCAGATCCGTCGCCGGATGGCTGCTGGTCGGTGGTGTTGACGGGCGGCATCGGGCGGATCGTCGAGGGGACGACCGGGTGGACGCTCTGCGACTGGCTGGGCGGCACCGGGCTGTCCTGACCGCCCGCCGAGGCCGAGCCACCCGAGGCCGAGCCACCGGACGCCGAGCCACCGGATGCCGAGCCACCGGACGTCCCGGAACTCTGGCCGCTGCCCGCGGAGGCGTCGCCGCCGGAGCCCCGCACACCCGAGCCGCCGACCGTCGTCGCGCAACCGGTGACGAGAACCGCGCAGATCGCCGCTGCCGCCGCCAAACGTCCCTTCATGGGCGTGACCCCTTTCCTTATCTCACCACGATCGCCGCCGGATGATGTCACCTCAGACGTGTCGACAGCGGTGACGGTTCCACCGGACGGCGCCCCCACCGGGCACCACTGGAAGGAGCACGCCGGGACGCCGCCGATACCAGGCCGGCCCGATCCGCGGGCGGTCCCGGCCGGATCAGCCCTGCTCCGCCCGCTCGGCCAGCAGCCGGGCGGCGTCCCGGGCGATGCCCAGCGCGCGCCGAGCCCAGGCCGGATCGGCGCCGGCCAGCCCGCAGGTGGGCGTGACCGGCACCGCGGCCAGCGCGGAGTTCGGCAGCCCCAACCGGCCCCACAGCTCGAGCAGCGGCGCCGCGGCGGCGTGGAAGTCCAGCCGACCGGACCGTCCGACCCCAGACTGGGCAACCTGCCCGGCCTGCTCGACCTGCCCGGGATACCCGTCACCGTCCTCCTCATCGGCGGCGCGCGCGGCGTCCCGCTCGCCCCGTGGCGCTCGGGTGGGCACCAGACCGGCGAGCAGCACGGTCCCGGCCTCCACGGCCTCCCCGACCGGGTCCAGCCGGGCGGCGCCGGTGCCCAGGGCGGCGATGTCGATCGAGAACGCGCCGAACCCGGCCTGCCGGAGCATCTCGACGGGCGCGTCGGGATGGCAGCAGTGCGCCACGGTCGGCCGCTCCCCGAGGCTGCCGGTGAGCTCCGCGAGCACGTCGACCACCCGGGTCTGCTCGACGGCCGGCACCGTCCCAAAACCGGATGCGGTACGCAGGGTTCCGGCCAGCACCGCCGGCAGCGACGGCTCGTCGACCTGGACCACCAGGCCGGAACCGGGCAGCCGGCGGGTCAGCTCGGCCAGGTGTTCGGCGAGGCCCTCCGCGAGCGAGGCGGCCAGGTCGTCCACGGCCCCGGCGTCCAGCACCGCGCGGTTGCCGCTGGGCAGTTCCAGGTGGGCCGCCAACGTCCACGGCCCCACCACCTGGATCTTGACCCACTCCGCGCCGGCCAGGTGCTGCTCCGCGGCGTCCAGGTCCCAGGACAGGAAGTCGTTGGCGCGCCGCAGGTCCCGGCCGGGACGGCGTGTCAGACGCCACCCGGACGGGGCGACCTCGGCCGGCATGTCGACCAGGATGGCGGCCGTGCGACCGATCATGTCGGCGCCGGCGCCGCGGTCCGGCAGCTCCACCAGGTGCGGCAGATCGGGCAGCTCGCCGGCGATCAGCGCGGCGGCGTCGACCGGGTCGGTGCCGGGCATCGACCCGATGCCGGTGGCGAGCCCCGGCCGCCAGGGGCCGCGGTCAGGCATCGCCGCGCCCGGTGGCGACGATCGTGCCGGCGGCCAGCACCTCGGTGTCGGACACGTCGTACAGCGCGGCGGTCTGCCCGGGGGCGATACCCCGGATCGGCTCGTCCAGGCTCAGCCGCAGGCCGCCACCGGCGTCGAGGTCGGCCGTCACCCCGGTGGTCCGGCCGTGCGCGCGCACCTGCAGCCGCCCGCGAACCGGGAACTGCGGCGCATCGCCCCCGGGGTAGACCACCGAGTTCGCATCGATCGTGCGCACGTCCAGGTGCTCCGCGGTGCCCACGGTCACCGTTCCGGAGACCGGCTCGATCGACAGCACGTACCGCGGCCGTCCGTCCGGAGCCGGGCGGGTCAGGCCGAGGCCCTTGCGCTGGCCGATGGTGTAGCCGTAGTAACCCTCGTGCCTGGCCAGCTCCTGGCCGGTGTCGGCGTCCACCACCGAACCCGGTCTCGCGCCGAGCTTCTCGGTCAGGTAGCCGCGGGTATCGCCGTCGGAGATGAAGCAGATGTCGTAGGAGTCCGGCTTGGCCGCCACCGAGAAGCCCCGGCGCTCGGCCTCCGCGCGGACCTGCGGCTTGGTCATGCCGCCGAGCGGGAACATGCTGTGCGCCACCTGGTCCGGGCGCAGCACCGCCAGCACGTAGGACTGGTCCTTGGCCGAATCCGCCGAGCGCAGCAAGCGGCCGTCGCGCACCCGGGCGTAGTGGCCGGTGACCACCGCGTCGAAGCCCAGCGCGATGGCCCGGTCCAGCAGCGCCGCGAACTTGATCTTCTCGTTGCAGCGCAGGCAGGGATTCGGGGTGCGCCCGGCGGAGTACTCGGTCAGGAAGTCGGTGACGACGGTCTCGGCGAAGTCCTCCGAGAGGTCCCAGACGTAGAACGGGATCCCGATCAGGTCGGACACCCGGCGGGCGTCGAACGCGTCCTCCACCGTGCAGCAGCCCCGGGAGCCGGTACGCAGCGTGCCCGGGGTGCGGGACAGTGCCATGTGCACGCCGGTGACGTCGTGCCCCTCCTCGTGCGCCAGGGCCGCCGCCACCGCCGAGTCGACGCCGCCGCTCATGGCGGCCAGCACCCTCACGATCCCACCGCCCGGGTTCGCGGGTGCAAAGCCGGATTCTGCCCGTGGATCTGCCCGGAATCCGGCTTTGCACCCGCGAACGAACCGTTGCCGATCATCGCCGCGCCCCCGCCAGCGCGGCCGCTCTGGCGCGCCGCACCGCCGGGCCGATGGCGGCGGTCAGCGCCCGCACGTCGACGGCCGTGGAGGTGTGGCCGAGGGAGAACCGCAGCGCGCCAGCCGCCTCCCGCTCCGGGACCCCCATGCCGATCAGCACGTGCGACGCCCTGGCGACTCCGGCGGTGCAGGCCGAGCCGGTGGAGCAGGCGATGCCGGCCGCGTCCAGCAGCATCAGCAGGGCGTCGCCGTGGCAGCCGGGGAAGCGCAGGTGGGCGTTGCCGGGCAGCCGTGACGGGCCGCCATCCATCACCGCGGCGCCGGGGTCGCCGGACAGCTCCGCATCCGGCACCTGCTGCCGCACCCCGGCGATCAGCGCGTCGCGCAGCCCGGCCAGCCGGACCGACTCGGCGGCGCGAGTCGCGGCGGCGTGCTCCGCGGCCACGGCGAAGCCGACCAGCGCGGGCATGTCCAGGGTCCCGGAGCGCACGCCTCGCTCCTGGCCGCCGCCGTACCCGATCGGCGTCACGGCTACCTCCCGCCGCAGCAGCAGCGCGCCCACCCCGAGCGGGCCGCCGATCTTGTGCGCCGACACCGACAGGGCGTCGGCGCCGCTGGCGGCGAAGTCCACCGGCAGCGCGCCGAATGCCTGCACCGCGTCGGTGTGCAGCGGGATGCCGTGGGGGTGCGCGACCTGGGCCAGTTCCCGGATCGGGTTGACCGTGCCGACCTCGTTGTTGGCCCACATCACGCTGACCAGTGCGACGGACTCCGGGTCGTCGGCGATGGCGGCGGCCAGCGTGTCGGCGTGTACGCGGCCGTAGGCATCCACCTCAAGCCAGCCGATCTCGGCGCGGCCGGAGGTGTGCAGCGCCTCGGCGGTGTCCAGCACGGCGTGGTGCTCGACGGCCGGCAGCAGCACCCGGCGGCGGCGCGGGTCCGCGGTCCGGCGTGCGGCGGCGATGCCCGTCACCGCTATGTTGTCCGCCTCCGTCCCTCCGGAGGTGACGATGACCTCGCTCGGTCGTGCCCCGAGTGCCGCCGCGATCGCCTCCCGGGACTCCTCCACCCTGCGGCGCGCGGCCCGGCCGGCGGCGTGCAGCGAGGAGGCGTTGCCGGGCTGGCGCATGGCCTCGGCGACGGCATCGACCACCGCCGGCAGCGCCGGGGTGGTGGCGGCGTGGTCCAGGTAGACGACGTCGGGCCAGGTCCGCTGGCGCGGCGCCCGCTCGGGCGCACGGCCCGGGGGCGGTGACGAGGTGGCTGTCATGACCCGTCCAGGGTAGGCCGGGCCGA
>JBIQML010000222.1:0-7256 GCA_044463405.1 Nakamurella lactea
GCGAACCGCCTGCTCGGCGGCCGCGGCGATCCGCTCACGGGAGGTCTGCGGGTGCAGGTTGTGCGCCGCGAACCGGGTGATCGAGTGCTTGGTGACGACTCCCACCGCGTCGGCGGCGAAACCCCGCGATTCGGCGATGGTGACGTCGTCGCCGGTGATCAGCGCGATGGGCACGTTCGCGGCGTGCGCGGCCAGCGCGTTGATGCCGCTCTCCCCCACCTCGTCTCCGTTGAGGGTGACCGCGGTGATGACCTCGGGGTTGTAGGTGTGCGACATCGCCGAGGGCTGCCCGGATATCGACCCGTGATAGCCGACGAGGAACGCCGCGTCGGCGCTGCCGTCCAGGCCCTGCATCATGTAGCCGGGCTTGTGCCGACCCGACAGGTAGCTGGCCGGTTGGTGGATCTGCTCCGGGTCCAGGTTGAACATCGCACCGTGCGAGTCGTTCACCACGATCTCGTCGGCACCGCCGACGACCGCTCCGTCGATGGCCGCGTTGACCTCGCCGAGCAGCAGCCGGCGGCCGACGTCGTAGGCGGCGCCGCCGGTGGGTCGGCACTGCGACCAGTCGACCACACCGGCGACGCCCTCCATGTCGCAGGACAGGAAGATCTTCATGCGGTGCTCCTCGCTACGGTGGCGACGACGGACGGCGCGGCCTGGGCGCCGATCACCCCGTCGGTGGTGCTGGTGCCGCTCAGCCCGTCATCTCCGCCGCGGTGTGCTCCGGCGGAACCTGCTCACCGGGCGCGACCGGCCCCGGAGCGGTTCCGTCACCGAAGGGCCTGCCACCCAACGCCTCCCGGCCGTGCGGCAGCAGCCAGCCGGACAGGTCCGGGCCCTTGGGCACGATGCCGGTCGGGTTGATGTCGGCGTGCACGATGTAGTAGTGCTGCTTGATGTGCAGGAAGTCCGTGGTATCGCCGAAGCCCGGCGTCTGGAACAGGTCTCGCGCATAGGCCCACAGCACGGGCATCTCGGCCAGCTTGTACTTGTTGCACTTGAAGTGCCCGTGGTAGACGGCATCGAAGCGGGCCAGCGTGGTGAACAGCCGCACGTCCGCCTCGGTGATGGTGTCCCCGACCAGGAATCGTTGCCGGGACAGCCGCTCGGACAGCCAGTCGAGCCGGGTGAACAGCGCGTCGTAGGCCCGCTCGTAGGAGCCCTGTGATCCGGCGAAGCCGCACCGGTAGACGCCGTTGTTGACGTCGGTGTAGACCAGCTGCGAGACCTCGTCGATCTCATCGCGCCGTCGTTCGGGGTACAGGTCGGGAGCGCCGTCGCGATGGTAGGCGGTCCATTCCGTCTCGAGATCCAGCGTGATCTGGGCGAAGTCGTTGGTGACGACCTGCCCGGTGGGGATGTCGACGATGGCCGGGACGGTGATGCCCTTGGGGTAGTCCGGGAATCGGGCGAAGTAGGCCTGCTGCAGGCGCTCGATACCCAGCACCGGATCGACGCCGCCCGGGTCCAGGGCGAAGGTCCAGCTGCGGGCATCGTGGGTCGGGCCGCAGATACCCATGGACAGCACGGGTTCCAGGCCCAGCAGGCGCCGGACGATGATGGCGCGGTTGGCCCACGGGCATGCCCTGGCCACCACCAGCCGGTACCGATCGGGCTGCACCGGATACCCATCGCGGCCGTCCGCGGTGATGCGGGTGGTGATGTAGTTGGTGTCGCGGGTGAACTCCTTGCCGCCCTCGACGTAGCTGCCGGTCCGACCCTGCATCGGCCGCCGTCCCTTCCCCAATCAGCTCACAAACAGCACACTGACACTGTCAGCCCTGCGAGCACTGCCAACACAACACTGCCAACGCTGTCCACCGGCGCCCGCAACGCCGTCCACCCACGCTCGGCGCCGCGTGCCGTCCCTCGCGGGGTACGGCCGTCCGCCGAGCTCCCACACCAGTCTGCCCCGACGCCGTCGCGGCCCATCGCCCGGTGGGCCGCGCCGATGCCACGGAGCATCGCGACACTGGATCGGCGCACCATCGATACTCGATCGGCACACGATCGGCGCACCATTGACCGTCACCGATCAGGGGAACCCGCACCGGCACGCACCGTGAGGCGCCGTCCCGACCCGACCACGCAGTGTGACCTGTGGTGGGTATCGATGAGGATCGTCACTACGGTACGGAGTCACAGCGGTCACAACAGTGACGACCAGTACTAATGACCCAGTTTTCGGGCACGTCAGGACCACCTGATCAGGTGGTATCACTGAGTGCGAGCTACTCATTACATTGGGTAGCAGATTGAGGCGGTAGCGCCGGAGGGGAGTCGGGGACAGACCAGGACGCAGGACAGGAGATCACCCATGAGCGGTAGACCAGCGCCGACCGCAGTCTCGGTGCACGGCCGCCGTCGCCGACCGCGCGGCCCGCTCGCCGCCGTGGCCACGATGGGCGCTGCGGCAACCGCTGCGGGCCTGCTGGCCGGGGTACTGCTCGCCACGCCGGCCTCCGCCTCCGTCCGCGGCGGCGACGGCGCGGTCCTGGCCGCCCCGCTGCCGGCCACCACCCGGATGGCCTCGTTCGACGCCCGGATGATCTCCCTGGTCAACGGCGCGCGCGCCAGCGCGGGTGCCCCACCGGTGCACGAGGCCGGCGGCCTGACGCAGCTGTCGGTCTGGTGGTCGACGCAGATGGCCGTGGGCAAGACCGGCTACCAGCTGGAGCACAACCCGAACGCCTGGACCATGGTCACCCAGTACGGGGCCTCGAACCGCACCGCGTGGGCCGAGAACGTCGCATCCTTCCCCACGGCCGCCTCCGCCCAGGCGGTGTTCGACGCCTACATGAACTCGCCCGGCCACCGCGCGAACATCCTCAACGGCACCTACCGCTACATCGGCATGGGCACCGTGTCCGGCAGTCACGGCGCCTACAACACCATGGAGTTCACCGACAAGGTCGAGGGCGCGTCGGAGCCGGCGCCGAAACCGACCACCAGCAAGCCCAGGCCCAGCACGCCCAAGCCTGCCCCGAGCACCAGCACGCACCGGGCCGCGCCCAGCACGACCCATCAGCAACCGCCCGCCACCACCCGGCCGCCCACCACCCAACCGGCCGCACCGACGACCGCCGCGTATCGGCCGCCGCCGAGCACCCAGGACGCACCGGACCCGCAGGACCCCGCGGACGACGAGTCCGGCCACGACTCCGGCGGCTCCTCGAGCACAGCGGCTCCGGCGCGCGGCGCGCTGGTGGCGGCCTTCGGCACGCTCCCGCTGGGCGGCCTGACCTTCGCGATCCGCGGCGCCGACTGCCACGGCACCGTCACCACCGCGACCACCCGGCGGGACGGGCGAGCGCCGGTGTCCGTCGCCCCCGGCACGTACTGCGCGGTGCCCCTCTCCGCGCCGAAGCCCGCGGTGCTGCCGGCGCCGAGGACGTTCACCGCCACGTCCGGGGACCACTTCACCGTCGCCTGGAAGCACCTGAAGACCACGCAGGTCTGGTGGGGCGGACGGCCAGGGCTCAAGCGCCCGGTCTGATCCGCGACAGGACGGCGATCCCGCCGGTACTACCCTGCGGACAGCGGTGCCCGGCGCGGCGCCCGACCCCACGCGGAAGGTGGTTGCCATGTCGGATCCCCAGGTTCCGGAGACGCACCGTGACCTGCTCGACGCGTCGTTCCTGACGCTGGGCACCATCGGGCCGGACGGGCTGCCGCAGCTGACCGAGGTCTGGTTCCTGGCCCAGGACGGCACGGTCCGGATCTCGCTCAACGACACCCGCCGCAAGATGTCCAACCTGCGCGCCAATCCGGCGTGCAGCGTGCTGATCCTGGACGTGGTGAACCCGTACCGGTACGTCGAACTGCGCGGAACCGCGGACATCCGGCCGGACGCCGACCTGACGTTCGCCGACCGGGTCGGCGCCAAGTACAGCGCCAACCTCAGCGAGATGGACCGGCCGGGGGAAACCCGCTCGGTGGTGACGATCGTTCCGTCGCGGGTGCACGTCTGGGGATGACGCCGTTGTGAGACGGCCCGTCACCGCCGTTCCGCGACGAACCGCCGGAACGCGCCGTTCGTTACTTCCTGACGGTGACCGACTTGCAGCCCTGCGCCACCCCGAATGACTGGGGGGACATGGCATTCGGCTTCAGACACACGGTGTGCTTGCCGACCCTGACGGTGTAGCCGACGCTCAGCCCGTGCCTGCCCTTGATGTGGAAGTGCCGGTTCACGTCGGGGCGGTAGGTAGTAGTGCGCACGGTCGGCATCGTCCGGCCGTCCAGCGTCAGGGTGAACGTGGTGACGTCGCTGCTGGTGTTGAACGGCGGGAACGCCCAGCCCCGCACGGTGATTCGGGAGTCCTTCGCGGTCAGCGAGTCGTAGTGCGACCTGACCAGGCCCTTGACGAATCCGCTTCGGAGCTTCCTGGAGTGCCCGACGACGGAATACTTGTTGACCTTCAACGTCCGCAGCTGCACCGTGTGATGGCCCGGCGCCGCCGCGATCGTCACGCCGAATCGGTGCCTGCCGCTCAGCTGGCGCGCCCTGTTGAAGTCGGTGCTGGACTGGTACGTCCGCAGCGTGCTGGCGACCCGTCCGTCCACCAGCACCTGCACCCGCGGCGCGGTTCCCCCGTTGAACGAGTCGTAGCCGTAACCGGTGACCCGCAGCGTGCCATGCCTTCCGTGCACGCCGGTGGTGACGCTGGAGAGCACGGCGACGGTCCTCTTGCGCACGGTGACGTGGCGCTGCCCCGACCAGGCGCTGCGCACCCGGTCGTAGCCGATGTTGTGGGCCAGGACCCGCGTCGGATGGGGCCCCGCGCTCAGCGGGACGTGAACCGAGAACCGGTGCCGCCCGGTGATGTTCCGGTCCTTGTCGACGCCGGGGCTGGGCTTGTTCGCCGTGACCCTGGCCACCCGTTTGCCGCTGGCGTACACGTCGACGGTGACGGATCGGCCGGGGTTGATCGGGTCGTAGGCCCAGCCCTCGACGATCTCCGTGCCGTTCCCGGACGTGACCTTCCAGACCCCCACCTTCGTCGAGGGCCGCTTCGTCGACCTGGCCGAGTCCAGCCTGTCGGCTCCCTTGAAGTGCCAGTAGCCCATCACCTGGCCGGACCAGTACCCGCTCGACGGGTGCTGGTACTTGACCTGCTCGCCCCAGGTCGGTGAGCCCACCGCGAGGGGTTGGCCGTTCTCACGCCCGACGTAGACCATGGCGTGATACGCGGGGCCGCGGCCGCCGTGGCCGATCAGGACGACGTCCCCTGGCACCGGGTGGCTGGTCCTGGCGAATTTGCCGGAAGTCCGCACCATCGAGTCGCCGGTGCCGCGGCCGATGTCCACCCCGAAGGCGTAGTGGTACAGCTGGCGCACCAGTCCGGAGCAGTCCACCGACTGGCCGATCTTGGCCGGCCTGGCGCCGTGCCCGCCGCTGGAGTACGGGATGTGCATCCTGGTCATGGCGCGGGCCTTGGCGGCCAGCTTGGTCAGCCGGGGCTGATGCCAGACCGTGACCCCGGGCGCGGCCTTCCGCTGGGAGGCGGCGTACGAGTCCGGCAGCCCGGCCGCCGACGCTGCCGGCGCGGCCACCAGGGACATCGTCACCACCAGCGCCGCCGCCGACAGCACGCTCAGCACCCGTGCAGTCCAGGAGCGGCGGCGCTTCCCCCCGACGTCGCCCGCGACCATGCTCGTTCCCCTCTCGATGTCGTCCGGTCTCCGGCCCCGGACGCGCACGGGCCAGCCGCCCCACAGACGTGAGATTCTCGCCGGCCACCCGCGGCGACAGCGCGACGCTGCCAGCAACCCGGTTGCCCCACCCCGGCCGAAAACAGGCACCCCCGACCCGGAGCCCCCCGAGTGTAGGGGACTTTACGGGGTGCTGATAACAACGACCCTCCTGCCCAGCGCTATCTGCGCAGGTCAGGAGGATCGCGCTGCCGAGCCGCCTTGGAGAATCGAACTCCAGACCTTCTCATTACGAGTGAGACGCTCTGCCGACTGAGCTAAGGCGGCAGCGCCCGACAGTCTAGCGGGTCGCGCCTCGCGGTCCGAACCGTCGGCGCTCGCTCCGGATCCCCGCCACCGCCGCTGGGACTCCAACCCGAACCGGCCCGCCCCCGGTCGCCGGGGTCAGTCGATGATCGAGTTCTTGGCCAGCGCCGACAGGGTCTTCCATGTCGACCAGGGGATGGCCCAGTCGTAGATGTCGCCGTCGGACGGGCCGAGCGTGACGGAGGTGCCGACCACCTCGACGGGATCGCCGTAGATGGCCGTGTCGTAGAAGGCCTTGGCGTCCGCCTCGGACAGGTTGATGCACCCGTGCGTCTTATTGATGTGCCCCAGCTGGTACGACGTGGTGCCCGCGTTGTAGTGGATGAACTCGCCGTTGTTGCTGATCCGCACCGCCCAGTACTCCGGTACGTCCTTGTAGTAACCGGGGTTGCTCATCAGCACCTTGGGCTGCTTGTCCATCACGATGTGGATCCCGGACCGCGTCACCAGCGACGGCCGCAGCCCGTACACGCTGTTAGGGTCGTCGCCCATGCCCAACGACGCCGGGTAGGTCGCGACCGTCTTGCCATCCCGCTTGACCGTCATCATGTGCGTCTGGGCGTTGGCGACGACGACCTGGTTCCGACCGATGGTGAAGTCCACGGACTGGTCGTCGCCGCCGTACCAGCCGTCCGCGAACTTGACGCCATAGATGTTCGACTCGACATGCACCTTGGTTCCGGCCGGCCAGTAGGTCTTCGGGCGGAAGTCCAGCGAGGGGTAGGAGTCCCCGTCGTGGGTGATCCACGCCCAGGATCCGTCCACCTTCGGCGTGGTGACGATCTTCACGTGCTTCTCGACCAGCGCCTTGTCCTGGGGGTCGAGGCCGAACCTGACGATCACCGGGGCGGCCACCCCGACCACGGCACCGTTGCCCGGCGAGATCGAGGTGGTGACGGGCTCGATGGTGGTGGCGGTCCGGTAGGTGGCGTTGATCTTGGTCTGCACGCCGGTGCGGCTCAGGGCGACGCCGGAGACGACGTAGGTCTTGCCGTAGCCGAGCGGCTCGTCGAGCGTCCAGGTCTTCTTGTCCTTGGCCAGCGAACCCTTGACCTTCTCGCCCTCCGGGTTGGTGAAGGTCAGCCAGGCGATCGTCCCGTGGTGCGCGGTGATCCGGATGCGGTCGGCCGGCGCCACGCCCGTGCTGCCGAGCGAGGGTGTGCCGGTGACGGTGGCCGCCGGCGGCATCTTGATGGGCGTCACGCTGGTGCTGGCGCCGGCCGGGTCGTCAC
>JBIQML010000223.1:0-7254 GCA_044463405.1 Nakamurella lactea
CCCCGAGGTCCCGGCGGAGGCGATGATATGGCAGGACCCGCTGCCCGAGGTGGACCACGAGCTGGTCGACGAGCAGGATGTGGCGGCGCTCAAGCAGCAGGTTCTGGACTCCGGCCTCACGGTGTCCCAGCTGGTGTCCACCGCGTGGGCGTCCGCATCGACGTTCCGCGCCACCGACAAGCGGGGTGGCGCCAACGGCGCGCGCATCCGGCTGCAGCCGCAGATCGGTTGGGCCGTCAACGAACCCGACCAGCTGGCCGACGTGCTGCGCACGCTGGAGGGGATCCAGCGCTCGTTCAACGAGTCCCAGACCGGCGGAAAGAAGGTCTCCATGGCCGATCTGATCGTGCTGGCCGGGGCGGCCGGCGTCGAGCAGGCGGCCAGGGCCGCCGGACACCCGGTGACCGTTCCGTTCACGCCCGGCCGCACGGACGCCACCCAGGAGTGGACCGACGTGGAGTCCTTCGAGCTGCTGGAGCCCAAGGCCGACGGGTTCCGCAACTTCCTGGGCAAGGGCAACGACCTGCCGGCCGAGTACCTGCTGCTGGATCGTGCCAGCCTGCTGACGTTGACCGCCCCGCAGATGACGGTGCTGGTCGGCGGGCTGCGTGTGCTGGGCGCGAACTACCAGGACTCGGAGATGGGCGTGTTCACCGACCGGCCGGGCGTGCTCACCAACGACTTCTTCGTGAACCTGTTGGACATGGGTACCTCCTGGGCCCCGGTGGATCCCAAGCTCGACTACCCGGACGTGTTCGAGGGCCGGGACGTCGTCACCGGTGAGAAGAAGTGGACGGCCAGCCGGGCCGACCTGGTGTTCGGTTCGAACGCAGAGCTCCGGGCCGTCGCGGAGGTCTACGGAGCCGACGATGCGGGCGAGACGTTCGTGCGGGACTTCGTCACCGCCTGGAACAAGGTGATGAACGCCGACCGGTTCGATCTCGACCGCCGGTAGACCGGCGAGACACCCGCCACCGCCTCGCGCCGGACCCGGTGGTCCGTCCGGCGCGGGCGGCGGTCGGTCGTACGGCCGGGACGCCCGGCCTGCGGTGAATGCGATCTTGTCGCGGGTGTCACACCGTTCAAGTGCCCGCTGGCGCCGAGTGAAACCGCCTTGATGACGCACGACCCCCTGGTCGACCGGGGGCTGCGCGATTCCAGTGAGATCTCGCCGATGATGCCGCTGGGCAGCAGGTCGGCCGGGTGGTGGGGGGCCACCTTCCGCAGTGGACAGCGGCCCACCGGGGCCTTCGACACCCCGTCCGCGGCGGCTGCTGGGGCACAGGGCCGGCTTCGGCGCCGGCCGTGCTCGCCGATGGTTCGGCAGCATGGTGGTGAACTGCCGAGCCGGCCGGGCAGCGTGACATGCGCCGGTGGGTGCTGGTGTGGCTGAATGGTTCATGCACAGCGATCAGCCCATCACGGCCGGCCGTCCCGACACCATCGCCAAGAGCAGGATCGAGGCGTTCTCCGACGGCGTGATCGCCGTCGCGATCACCTTGCTGGTGCTCGACCTGCGGGTGCCCGAGCCCGACCGGGCCGGCGACCTCGCGAGCCGTCTGGCCGAGCTGTGGCCGAACTACCTGGCCTACGCGATCTCGTTCGTGGCAATCGGCATCATGTGGATCAACCACCACGCGATGCTGCGGCGCCTGACCGGTGTCGACCACTCGGTGCTGGTGCTCAACCTGCTGCTGTTGCTATTCATCGTGGTGCTGCCGTTCAGCACGTCGCTGCTGGCCACCTATCTCGACGCATCGGACGGAGGGCGCCTCGCCGCGATCGTGTATGCCGGATCATTCCTGGTGACCTCCGCGTTGTTCCTGGCGCTGCAATGCCATCTGGTGCTGCGGCGTCCGCACCTGCTGCGCGGCAGGCTGACCCCTGCGGGACGACGCGGCGTGCTGATGCGGGGGGCCATCGCCCCGCCCATCTATTTGCTGGCCGGCCTGCTCGGGTTGATCACGCCCTACCTGACCCTCGCGGTGTGCGTGCTGATCGGGATCTACTACCTGCTCGTCCCGGCACGGATACCCGTCGATGACCAGCCCACACAGAGCGGTGACGAGTGATCCGGATCAGCGCCCGTGGCCGGGAGCGCCGTGTCGGCACATGCGAGATCGGTGAGAGGATCCGGCGGAGCCCGCGATCCGGAGCGGCGCACCCTCCCGCCGGCGTCGCTGGACGTGCGCCCCGGCCGGCCGCACCCGCGTCCATCGGCGACCCGGCAGCGCGGTGGAGCTGGCCGACCCTGGAGCGACGCCGACGAGCCGGGGCGATCTCGTAGTCTCGAGTGATGGTGATCCTGTGCGTGGGGAGCCTCACCGGCGGAACCGTGCCGCCGACCTGTGCTGCGGTCGGCCGCTGTCCGGCCGCCCGGGGCTCCGGACCGGCCGGCCACCGCTGTGACGAGGTGGCGGCGTGACCGAGCTCCGGCTGGACCGCTACGAGATGCCCTCGGCCGACGTCGGCGAGGTCAACCCGTTGCCGCCACTGTTCACGGGCGGGAACACCGGCAAGACCGCCGACATGACAGGCGATCTGGGCAGTGCGGGCGCCGACATCCGCGCGGGCGCCGCCTACGGCCGCATCGATTCCCTCTGCCCCTACCTGCTGCAGGACTCCTACGACCGGATCCGTTCGGCCCGGTCGCACCCTGCGATCGTGTTGACCAACGAGCACCTGCAGGCCACGTTCCTGCCCGGGCTGGGCGGCAGGTTGTGGTCGTTGGTGCACCGGCCGAGCGGGCGGGAGCTGCTGTACCGCAATCCGATCTTCCAGCCGGCCCACCTGGCACTGCGTGACGCCTGGTTCGCCGGCGGAGTCGAGTGGAACATCGGCACCATCGGGCACACCCCGCTCACCTGCGAGCCGATGCATGCGGCACTGGTGCGGTCCGACGACGGCAGCCCGGCGCTGCGGATGTACGAGTTCGAACGGATCCGGCGCGTGGTCTACCAGATAGACGTGCACCTGCCGCCGGATTCACCGGCGCTGGTGGTGCACGTGCGGATCGGAAACCCGAACGCACACGAAGTCCCGATGTACTGGTGGTCCAACACCGCCGTCCCGCAGACGGCGGGCACCCGGGTGCTGGCACCCGCCGATCGTGCCTGGAACTACTCCTACGACAACGTCCTCCGGCACGATCCGGTGGTGACGGAGGGCGGCGCCACCGACGTGTCGTATCCGGCTCGCTTTCACGACGCGGCGGACCACTTCTTCGACCTGGCCGACGCGGGCCAGCCATGGATCGCCGCGGTCGATGCCGACGGCCTCGGAATGTTTCAGACCTCCACTCGAGAGTTGCGCGGCCGGAAGTTGTTCCGATGGGGCACCGGCCCGGGTGGGCGCCGCTGGCAGGAGTGGTTGAGCGGACCGCTGCCGGAGCCCGCCGGCGGCTACGCCGAGATCCAGGCCGGTCTGGCCCGCACGCAGTTCGAGCATCTGCCGATGCCTGCGGGTGCCACGTGGTCGTGGACCGAGGCCTACGGACCGCTGGAGGCTCCCGCCGCGGACGTGCACGGGGACTGGCGGCGCGCCAGGTCCGCCGCCGCGGACCTCGTCACCGCCGTCGTTCCCGCCGACCGACTCGCCGGATGGCACTTGGCCGCACAGCGGGCCGCGGACCGCGCACCGGAATCGCCGCTGCACACCGGATCCGGCTGGGGCGCCCTGGACAGGCGGCTCCGCGACCGGTCCGGCGAGCCGCCGCTGGACCGGGCGGGCACCCCGTTCCCCGACTCCTCGCTGGACGGCGACCAGCGGCCGTGGCTGGAATTGCTGGACACCGGTGTGTTTCCCGACCCTGCACCCGGGGAGTTCCCGCCGTCGGTTCACCTGCACCCGCACCTGGAGAGCCTGCTGTCGGGCTCACCGGGATGGGCGGCGCCGTCGCTGCTGGGCGTTGTCCGCGCCCGCGCCGACGATCTCCAGGGCGCCGAAGCCGCTTGGCAGAACTCGCTACAGCGCGAGAACAACCCCTATGCCAGAAGGAATCTCGGCGTGCTCGCGGCGTACGAGGGCCGCCTGGATGACGCCGCTGACCAGTACGGGCGCGCCCTGGAACTCGGCCGCACGGAGCGGCTCCGGGTCGTCGAGCCCCTCCGCGCCGCCGGGCAGGGTTCGGCCCACCCGGCACTGGTCATCGAGGCACTGGGCGCGTTCATCACCGCGGGGCAGGCGACGCGAGCGCTGGCGACGATCGACGGTCTGCCGGTCGATCAGCGCAGCCGCGGCCGGATCCGGCTGCTGGAGGCCACTGCCGCCCTGGCAGCCCACGACCTCGGCCGGTGCG
Source organism: Nakamurella lactea (assembly GCA_044463405.1). Classification (GTDB taxonomy): domain Bacteria; phylum Actinomycetota; class Actinomycetes; order Mycobacteriales; family Nakamurellaceae; genus Nakamurella; species Nakamurella lactea_B. The sequence continues at coordinate 4,298 of JBIQML010000223.1, forward strand.
GCGCGGTCCTGTCCGACCCGGAACTGGAGGTCGCCGACCTTCGCGAGGGCGAGGACTCGCTGGACCAGATGTGGTGGGACTACCGGACCGCTGTGACCGCGGCCGAACGAGGCATCGAGCCCGACGACACGCTCCGGGAGGAGATCCGGCGCACCGTGCCGGTACCCGCGCATCTGGACTTCCGCATGCACCCCTGATCGGCCGGACCGACTACCCGCCCGCCCCAACGTCCGAGTGCACGCCTCATCGAGCGGACCGGCTACCCGCCGGCCGCCGAGAAGTGTGGCCCCGGGGACCGCGCCCGCTCACCAAGATTCCGTCGGGTTCTCCCTGCGAGCCGATCTGAGGTCCGTCAGATCCTGAAATTCTGCCGCCAGATGGCTCCAAGATCATCGCGACCTGGGCAAACGCCGCGCGACAACGAATCTGGCGGCAGACTTTCAGCGGATCGACGCGTCCTCCGGCGACGTCGGCCGCCTGCCCGCGCGGCACCACGGCGCCTAGCCTGTGGGAATGACGGCCGACTCGCACGACGAACTGATCGCCGCCGCCGCCGCGACGGTGCACCGGCACCGTTCGGGGGACCGCCTCTTCGGTGACGTCGCAGCGGTACTCGTCACCGACACGGGCAACCGCTACTCGGGCGTGTGCATCGACACGCCATCTGGCACGGGCCTGTGCGCCGAGCATGCGGCCATCGCGGCGATGGTGACCGCACGGGAGTACCGCATTGCCACCATCGTGGCGGTCTGGCGCGACGACGACGGCGCGCTGTCGGTGCTGCCGCCGTGCGGTCGATGCCGGGAGTTCATCCGGCAGATCGACGAGTCCAACCTGGACACCGAGGTGGTGCTGGGCCGGCGGGAGTCGATGCCGCTGCGCGAACTCCTTCCGCAAAACGAATGGCCGCCACCGCTGATCTGACCGGCCAGGGTCGGGCAGGGTTGCGCCGTCGGATATTCGTGGTAATCTACATACCATGAAAGACATGGTCGAGCAGCGACCGTACCGCCAGCGGGCCCGGGCCGCGGCGGCGGACGACCGCACCGACCGGATCATGCGGGCGGCCGACGAGCTGTTTCGCGAGATGCCGTTCGAGCAACTCACCCTGGCCGCCGTGGCCGAGCGCGCCGGGGTCGGGCTGCAGACCCTGATCCGGCGCGTGGGCACCAAGGACGGCCTGGTGCGCGCCGCCATCGAGCACATGGCCCCGCAACTGCAGCGGTGGCGGGGCGAGATCCCGCCACCGGATCCGGCACGGGTGGCCGCCATCGTCTGCGAGCAATACCGGCAGACGGGCGACGGCCTGGACCGGATGATCCGACAGGAGGACAGCTCACCCGCGCTGGGCGAGGCGGTGCGGGCCGGCCGCACCGCGCACGCCGCATGGGTGAGCCAGGTCTTCGACGACGCCATCGCGGCCGTCGGTCCGGGCGAGCGAGAAGGCCTGCGCGCCAGACTGATCGCCGTCACCGGTGTCGAGCTGTACCTGGTGCTGTCCCGGGACTGCGGCCTCGACGCCGACCGGACGCGCCAGGCGGTGACGGCGCTGCTGCGCGACACCCTCGCCGGTGCCGCCTGAGGCTACGTCACCGCCCTTTGAAACCGGCGGCCGCCCGGCCGCCTTCCCCCACCGAAACGCGGGCGGCCGCCCGCACGATGAGAAAAGATGACACCACCATGTCCACCATCCTCGCCTACACCCACCCCAGCGCCGGGCACGCGTTCCCGCTCGTCCCCGGCCTGACCGAACTGGCCGCCCGCGGCCACCACGTGGAACTGGTCACCGCACCCTCGGTGGTCCACGCCGTCGGCGGCACCGGCATCGCCGCCCACCCGGTCGCCGACGAGGTGCTGGCCGTCCGGGTCGCCGACTACGAGGGAAAGACCGGCAGCGCCCGGCTGCGCACGGCGCTGTCGGAGACGACCCGCCGCGGATTGGCCGAGATCGCCGACCTGCGAAGGCATGTCGAGCGCTGCCGGCCCGATGCGCTGTTGGTCGACACCATCGCCTACGGCGCCCAGGTGGCGGCCCGCACATCCGGACTGCGGTGGTCGCTGATCCAGCCGAGCCTGCTGTCCATGCCCGGCAAGGGCATCCCTCCGTACGGGCTCGGGCTGGCGCCGATGTCCGGTCCGCTGGGTCGGCTGCGCGATCGGCTGGGCTGGCGGGTGGTGGAGCGGCTGTATGCCAAGGCGCTGCTGCCGGGCGTCAACGAATTGCGTGCGAGCGCCGGGCTGCCGCCGCTGACCAGCCCGCTGCACCTTTTCGACGAGCCCGATCAGGTCACCGTGCTGGTCGGCGAACCGCTGGAGTACCACCGCACCGACCTGCCCGCGAACGTGCGCATCGTCGGCGGAACGTCCTGGGACCCGCCGGCGGAGGCGCCCGGCTGGCTGGACGAGCCGGGCGACCCGTGGGTGCTGGTGACCTGTTCCACCGAGTACCAGGCCGACGAGGCCCTGGCCCGATCGGCGGTGGCGGCACTGCGCGACGAGCCGGTCCGGGTGGTGATCACGCTGGCCGATGCGTTCGACTCGGCGCACCTGATGCCGGCGCCGAACGTGCGGGTGGAGCGCTTCGTGCCACACGGACCGGTGCTGGCCCGGGCGGCCGCCGTGGTGTGCCCGGCGGGCATGGGGCTGACCCAGAAGGCCGTCGCCGCAGGTGTTCCGGTGGTCGCCGTGCCGTTCGGACGGGATCAGCCCGAGGTGGCGCGCCGGGTGGTGCAGGCCGGCGCCGGTCTGCGGGTGCCGGCGCGGAAGCTGAACGCCGGCCGGCTGCGCGCGGCTGTGCGTGCCGCCATCGCGATGGGCCCGCAGGTGCGGCCGGTGGGGGAGCGGCTGTCGGCCGCGGGCGGCCCGGCGCGCTTCGCCGACGCCATCGCCGAACTGCTGCCCGATGCGGCGGTGAAGCATCCGGCAGCGTCGATGGCGAGCGATCTGCCCGCGGCCGG
>JBIQML010000224.1:0-7203 GCA_044463405.1 Nakamurella lactea
GCGCCGGCCCTTGCGCGCGCGCTGCGGGTGCTCGCCCGGCACCGGGAAGCCCAGGGCCCGCCGGATCCGGTAGCGCGGCCGCGTCGGCACCGGGAAGCCCAACGCCCTCCGAACCCGGTAGCGGGGGGCGCGCCCCGACGTCGGGCGGGCGGCGCGGGAGCGGCCCGCCCCTCCGGATCGACGGGGATTCGGGTCGGCGGTGTCCTCCCAGCGCGGCGTGTAGTACTCCAACTCCTCCAGGCGCCGCTGCACCGCGGCGGCACGCCTGGCCTGCCGCTTGGCTCGCCGCCGGGTGACCCGCCGCGGGGTGGGACGGCCGGTCGCCGGGGTGCCAAGGCCCAGGAACGCCGCGAGGCCGCGCGGCCCTACGCCGTGCAGAGCGGCCACCGCCTGCGGCTCGCGCCGGGCGAAGTTGGCCAGCAGTCCGAACACCACCATGGTGATCACCAGGGAGGTACCCCCGGCGGAGAACATGGGCAGCGGGATCCCCGTCACCGGCAGCAGACCCACCACATAACCGATGTTGATCACCGCCTGCCCGACCAGCCACACCGTGCCGCCCGCGGCCACGATCTTGACGAACGGGTCGACGTTGCGCCGGGCGATCCGCAGCCCCGTGTAGGCCAGCACGGCGAACAGCAGCACCACGGTCACGGTGCCGATCAGGCCGAGTTCCTCGCCGATGATCGCGAAGATGTAGTCCGAGTCGGCGTTCGGCAGCCGCCCCCACTTCATCTTGGACTGCCCGATACCCACCCCGAAAAGCCCGCCGGAGCCCATCGCGTACAGCCCCTGGAACATCTGGTAGGTGTCCTGCGGATCGGCGGCATCCGGGTGCAGCCAGGCCGTCACCCTCGCCAGCCGGTAGCCGGCGGAGATGGCCAGGTACGTCACGCCGGCCGCGCCGAGCGTGGCGATCCCGCCGAACAGCCACAGCGGCGCTCCGGCGAAGTACAGCACGGCGAAGAACACGATGGCCAGCGTGACGGTGGTTCCCAGGTCGGGCTGCAACATCACCAGGCCGACCATCAGCAGGAACACCGGCGTCACCGGTAGCAGCAGGTTCCGCAGCCGGGGGCGCGGGCCGCGGGCGGTGGCCAGCACGTTGGCCGCCCAGAGCAGCAGCGCCAGCTTGGCGACCTCGCTGGGCTGGAACTGGAAGCCGGTGCCGATGCTGATCCAGCTGCGCGCACCGTTGAAGTCCGAGCCGATGTGCGGGATCAGCACGGCCACCAGCATGGCCAGCGCCACGATCACGGCCGTGGTGGACAGCGAGCGGATCAGCCCCAGCGGCATCCGCGTGACGAAGAAGAACGCGATCAGCCCGAGGGTGGCGAACACCGCCTGGCTGGTGAACACCGAGAACGCCGAGTGGGTGTCCCGCATGGCGTCGGCCGCCGACGCCGACAACACCATCAGCAACCCGAATCCCAGCATCAGCAGGAACACCGCGAGCACCAGGTGCAGCGAGGCCATCGGACGATCCAGCCAGTCCGAGACCGCCCGCCAGGGTGCCAGCAGCCGGGAGCGGGCCGGAGAGCGTCGCCGGGCGATGACGCGAGGTTCGGCGCGCCGGGCGAGCGAATCGTCCTCGTCGACGCGGGCGGCGGGACGGGTGGCGGTCGTCACCGGCGCCGCCGATCGACGCGCGGCGCCGCCGGCGTCAGCGGCGTCAATGACACCAGTGACGCGCGAAACACCCGGTTCCAGCGATGCATTCGTCCATCGTCCCGTCCGGGGCCGCCGCAACGCGGGAGGGCGGGCCGCGTGTCGGCGATCCGCCAGGTCCACACCAGCTCGCCGGACATCCCTCAGCTTCCCCCGGTCAGGGCCAGCCAGTCCGCCCAGAACAGGCCGAGACCCAACGCGGCGGACATGGCGGCGAGCAGCCAGAAGCGCACCAGCACGGTGGTTTCCTTCCACCCGGCCATCTCGAAGTGGTGATGGAACGGCGCCATCCGGAACACCCGGATGTGCTTGGTGCGGAACACCACGATCTGGATCACGTCGGAGAGCATCTCCACCACGAACAGGCCGGCGATCACCACCAGCAGCAGTTCGGTGCGGGTCAGGATGGACAGCCCGGCGATCAAACCGCCGAGCGCCAGCGATCCGGTGTCCCCCATGATGATTCGCGCCGGGTGCGCGTTCCACCACAGGAATCCCACACAGCCGCCCAACGCCGCGGAGGTCACCACCGCGAGGTCCAGCGGGTCGCGCACCGCGTAGCACCCGGCCGCCACCGTGTCGGACAGGTCGGCGAAGCACGAGTTGCGGAACTGGAAGTAGGCGATCACGACGTAGCTGCCCAGCACCATCACCGACGAGCCGGCCGCGAGACCGTCCAGGCCGTCGGTGAAGTTGACGGCGTTGGACCACGCGGCGATCAGCAGCACCGCCACGATCACGAAACCCACCGTGCCCAGCGGCAACCAGGACAGGTTGCGGGTGTACGACAGGAACTGCGCTCCCGGTGTCTGACCGTTGGCGTCCCGGAAGAACAGGCAGCCCACCGCGAAGGACACCGCGATGAACGTCTGGCCGGCGAACTTCATCCGCTTGTTCAGGCCGAGGTTGCGCCGCTTGCGGATCTTGATGAAGTCGTCCAGGAACCCGACCAGGCCCAGTCCGGTGGTCAGGTACAGCAGCAGCCAGGCGGACACGGTCGGCCCACCGCCACCGGTGATCGCCTGCACCACCATGGCCACCAGGTAGCCGATCCACATCGCGATCAGGATGGCGGCCCCGCCCATGGTGGGCGTGCCGCGCTTGATCTGGTGGCTCTCCGGCCCGTCCTCGCGAATCTCCTGGCCGAATCCCTGCCGGGAGAACATCCTGATCAGCTGCGGGGTGAACAGGATCGACACGGCCAGGGCGACGACCCCGGCGATCAGGATGGCCTTCACGCGTTCTCCTGCCCGGTTGAACTCTCCGCCGGAGCTCGACCGGCCAGCACAGACGGTATCGCCTCGGCCAGCGCCTCGGCGAGTCGCTCCAACCCGACAGATCGGGACGCCTTGACCAGCACCACATCTCCCGGTCGAACGTCCGAGAGCACCAGCTCCAGAGCCGCGTCGGCATCCGGAACCCACTGCGAGACAGCAGCACCGCCACCGTCCGCCACGTCCTGCGCGCCCTGGTGGATGGCCCGCGCGGCCTGGCCGACCGCGACCACCCGGCGGACCCGGCCGGCCGCGGCGCGCCCGACGTCGGTGTGCGCCTGCTCGGCGGACGGCCCCAGCTCCGCCATCTGCCCGAGCACCGCCCAGCTGCGGCGCCCAGCGGCGATCACCTGCACCGCGGCGAGCGCGGCCAGCACCGACTCCGGATTGGAGTTGTAGGCATCGTTGATGAGCGTCACGCCACCGGGCAGCTCGGACACCGCCATCCGCCACTTGGACGCGGGGCCGGCGGCGGACAGCGCTTCGGCGACGGTGACGACGTCCAGGCCCGCCGCGCGACCGACGGCCGCGGCGGCCAGCGCGTTGGGCACCTGGTGCCGGCCCACCACCTGCAGCCGCACCGGCGCGGAGCCCTCGGGCGTGATGAGCGTGAAGCCGGCCCGGGCGGCCGGGTCCAGGGCGACGTCCTCGGCGCGCACCGTGGCGTCCGGCCCGGTGCCGAAACGCACCACGGCGGCCGCGGTCCGGCTCGCCATGGCCGTCACCAGCGGGTCGTCGGCATTCAGCACCGCGACGCCGCCGTCGGCCGCGGGGGGCAGCGCCTCGACCAGCTCGCCCTTGGCCTGCGCGATGGCCTGCCGGCTGCCGAACTCGCCGAGGTGCGCGGACCCGACGTTCAGCACGGCGCCGATGCGCGGCGGGGCGGAGCGGGCCAGCATCGCGATGTGCCCGATGCCCCGGGCGGACATCTCGAGCACCAGGAAGTCGGTGTCGGCGCCCGCGCGGAGCACCGTGTACGGGTGGCCGAGCTCGTTGTTGAACGACTCCGGCGGTGCCACCACCGATCCGGCGCGGGACAGCACCGCGGCGATCAGGTCCTTGGTGGAGGTCTTGCCGGCCGATCCGGTGACGCCCACCAGGGTCAGCCCGCCGTCCACCAGCAGCCGGGCGACGTGGCTGGCCAGCGCGGACAGCGCATGCAGCAGCGGCATCGCGGCGGGCAGCACGCCCTCGGTGACGCGGCCGCCGCCGTCCGCGTCGGGGAGCACAGGCGGCGCGATCGCCAGCGTCGGCAGATCGGGGACCTCCCGCAGCCCGAGCACCGCCACGGCCCCGGATCGTGCTGCCGCGGCGGCGAAGTCGTGCCCGTCCACGCGCTCGCCGGGCAGTGCCACGAACAGCGTTCCGGGCGTGACCTTGCGGGAGTCGAACTCCACCGCGGTCACCGTCACCGCCTCCGCCCCCGGCGGAATGGACACCGGGACGGTGGTGCCCACCACCCGGCCGATCTCGGCCAGCGTCATCGGGATCACCGGGCCGCCCCCGATCCGGCCGACCCGGAGCCGGTCCCGGCCAGCGCCGCCGCCAGCTCGTCGGCGTCGGAGAACGGGTGCACCACGCCGCCGATGTCCTGACCGGTCTCGTGGCCCTTGCCGGCGATCAGCACCACGTCTCCGGCGCGGGCCTCGCGCACCGCTGCCGCGATGGCCGCCCGCCGATCGCCGACGTCCACGATCCTGGCTCCGGTTCCCGCCTGCCGCGCGCCGGCCAGCAGCTGCTCGCGGATGGCGGCCGGCTCCTCCGAGCGCGGGTTGTCGTCGGTGACGATGACCACCTCGGCGCGCTCGGCCGCCGCCCTCCCCATCATCGGCCGCTTGCCGTGGTCGCGGTCGCCGCCCGCACCCACCACCACGATCAGCCGGCCGTCCAGGCCCGCGCGCAGGGCATCCAGCACGGCGGCCAGCGCGGCCGGCTTGTGCGCGTAGTCCACCAGCGCCAGGAACGGCTGCCCGGCGTCCACCCGCTGCATCCGGCCGGGCACCCGAACCCCGGCGAGGCCGGCCGCCGCGGCCTCCGGGTCGACGCCGATGGCGGATACGCAGGCCAGCGCGGTGAGCGCGTTGGTGACGTTGAACGGGCCGGGGAGCGTGATGTGCGCCGGCAGCGCCGCGACTCCGGGCCCGGTGACCTCCAGGTCCTGCACGCCGGCCGGCCCGGGCCGCGTGCGCACCGTCCAGTCCGCGTGCCCGGCCGGCTGCCCGGACACCGTCACCGCCGCCGGCCGGTCGGCCGCCAGCCGGCGGCCGTAGTCGTCGTCGATCACCACCACCTCGCGGGCGGCCCGACCGTCGAACAGCAGCCGCTTGGCGGCGAAGTAGCTCTCCATGTCGCCGTGGAAGTCCAGGTGGTCCTGGGACAGGTTGGTGAATGCGCCGACCGCGTAGCCGGTTCCGGACACCCTGCCCTGCGCGAGCGCGTGGCTGGAGACCTCCATGGCCACCGTGTCCACCCCGCGCTGCAGCATCACCGCCAGCAGCGCCTGCAGGTCGGGGGCCTCCGGGGTGGTGAGCGTGCTGGGCAGTTGCTCCCCGTCGATGCGGGCGGCCACCGTGCCGATCAGCCCGGTCCGCCGGCCGGCCGCGGCCAGAGCGCCTTCGGCGAAGTAGCAGGTGGTGGTCTTGCCCGAGGTGCCCGTCACGCCGATCACCCGCAGCGTCCGGCTGGGGTTGCCGTAGACCTCCGCGGCCAGCGCGCCCACCACCGCCCGCGGCGCGTCGACCACCAGTGCCGGCAATGCGGCCGACTCCGGCTGCTCGCGCACCATGGCCAGGCCCTCGGGGTCGGTGAGCACCGCCACCGCACCGGCCCGCGCCGCGGCCCCGGCATGCACCGCGCCGTGCGTGACCGACCCCTGCAGTGCCGCGAACAGATCACCCGACCGGACCGTCCCGCTGGACAGCGTGACGCCGCTCACCGGGGGCCCGTCACCGTAGGTGACGTTCGAACCGGCGGCGGCGCCGGTCCGGTCGAGGCGGGCGCCGGCGAGCCTGGCCAGAGCGGCCAGCGGAACCGGAGCCAAGCCCTCCGGCCGGGCAGGCGGAACTGTCGGCACGGCGGGCAAGGCTACTCGCCCAGGTTGGTGTACAGGTCGTAGATCGGCGCCTTGTGCTTCGACGGGGGGACGTCGAAGGCGCGCACGGTGTACGCGGCGATGTCGTGGAACAGCGGCGCGGCGGACTGGCCGCCCTCGGCCCCGCCGCCCGGGGCGTCCAGCATCACGGCGATCACGAAGGCCGGGTGATCCGCCGGCACGATTCCGGCGAAGGTGGCGTTGACCTTCGTCTGCGAGTAGCAGCCGCAGGACTGGTCCACCTGCTGCGCGGTGCCGGTCTTGCCAGCCACCTGGTAGCCGTTGATGGCCGCCGCCGGGGCGGTGCCGTCGTGCATGATGTCGCCGTCCTGGATGGTGCCGCGCAGCATGTCCAGCAGGGTGTTCGCCGACCTGGTGGACAGCGCCCGGACGGGGGTGCGGTCGGGCGACGAGGTGGTCTTGCCGTCGGACGTGGTGGCGGCGACGATGCTCGCCGGGATGCGCACCCCGCCGTTGGCGATGGCCTGATACATGTCCGCCATCTGCACCAGCGTGAGCGAGAACCCTTGCCCGATCGGCAAGTTGGCGAACGTGGTGGACGACCACTGGGACCGCGGTGGGACGAGCCCCGCCGAGTCGGCCGGGAGCTGGATGCCGCTCTTCTCACCCAGCCCGAACTTCTTGAGCTGCTTCAGGAACGCGTCGGGCCCGATCTGCTGCGCGATCATCAGCGTGCCGACGTTGCTGGACTTGGCCAGGATGCCGGTGGCCGTCATGCCGACCCTGCTGTGCACCCACGCGTCATGGATGACGTGCCCGCCCATCTCGATCTCGCCGGGCACCGCGTAATGCGTGGTCGGGGTGATCAGGCCCTTCTGCAGTGCGGCCCCGAACGTGATCGACTTGGCCACCGAGCCCGGCTCGAACGGGGAGGTGATGGACCTGTTGCCGACCTGGGCGGGCTTCTTGCCCTGGTAGTAGCTGGACATGGCGTAGATCTGCGCGTCCTTGGCGCCCATCACCACGGCCGAGCCGCCCTTGGAGCCGGTGGACCTCACCGCCTGCTCCAGCATCTGCTGCACGGTGTACTGCAGGTCGGCGTCGATGGTGAGATGCACGTCGCCGCCGTCCACCGGGGCCTTCTCGTCCCGCGTGGTCCCCGGCATGGCGTTGCCGAAGGCGTCCACGTCCACCGTCCGCGAACCGTCC
>JBIQML010000225.1:0-7190 GCA_044463405.1 Nakamurella lactea
ATGTCCACCCCGACGGCGGCGGGCATGATCGCTCCCACGGTGGGGATCACCGATCCGACGGTGGCACCCAACCCGAGATGCGCATCCGGCATCAGCGCCAGGTGCGGGTGGACGAACGGCATCGTGGCCGTCAGCCTGGCCTGCTCCAACGTGCCGGCGTCCAGGATGGACGCCCAGCTGAGCAGCTTCTCATTGATGCGCTGCACGATCGTTTCCCTCGATTCGATGGTTGTCGTGGCCATTGTGCGCAACTCGCGGGCGACGCAGGGCGCCCCGATCCGGGGCTGCGCGGCCGGGAGCGTGCCCCTGGGAGGACTCGAACCTCCGACCTCCCGGTTCGGAACCGGGCGCTCTGTCCGCTGAGCTACAGGGGCCGGCCCGGGCGGAGGATCACCCCGCCTGGGTCAGCGCGTCCCACACCAATTGCTGGTCGGCGTCCCCCGGGACGACCGGGCGCGGCGCCCACAGCAGCTTCATCCCGGCCTCGACCGGGGTGCGGTCCGCCTTGCGGTTGTTGCAGGGCCGGCACGCGCACACCAGGTTGTCCCAGGTGTCCCCGCCGCCGGGCCGGGACCGCGGGACGACGTGGTCGACGGTGTCGCCGGGGCCGCCGCAGTAGGCGCACCGGCGTCCGTCGCGCAGCTTGATCTGCGCGTAGGACGGTCGCCGCTCCCGTCCCGGCCGGTGCACGATGTGCCGGTAGGCGAGCAGCCTGATGATCGTCGGGAACGGCACCGCGAGATGCTGGGAGCGGATCATCCGGTGCGGCTGTGCCTCGACGGCTTCGGCCTGGCCGTCGACGATCAGCACGACGGCCCGCTGCCAGTCGATGCGCGCGAGCACCTGGTACGACGCGTTGCACAGCAGCACATCCGTCATCGCTCTCGCCTCCTTCCGGTGATCCGACGGTCGATGGTGGTGGGCGCCCTCGGGAGGGGTCGAACCTCCGACTTCCTGGTTCGTAGCCAGGCACTCTGTCCGCTGAGCTACGAGGGCATCGTTGGCGCTGCTACTCGGTGAGTGCCGGTTGTCGGCCGGGGCCTGGACGTCGCGGCGCGTCACCGTCGCTGGGGTGCCAGGATTCGAACCTGGATCTCCGGAACCAAGATCCGGCAGGCTGCCGGTTGCCGCACACCCCACCAGGTCGGCGCCCGCCCCCATCGACGGCCGGTGCCGACGCTCGCTGCCTACCGAGGACTCGAACCTCGACCTCCTGATCCAGGGTCAGGTGCGCTGCCAGTTGCGCCAGTAGGCACTGTCGTTCTCCGCCCGTCATCGGGCGAGACGTCGTGGCGGGGGCAGGATTCGAACCTGCGCGCTCCGGCTCATGAGGCCGGCGAGCTGACCGAGCTGCTCCACCCCGCCATCGGGCAACGGCCGAACACGGCCCGTGCCACTGACTCTCGTCGGGGTGGGAGGATTCGAACCTCCGTCCTCCTGCACCCAAAGCAGGCATCCTGACCAAGCTGGACCACACCCCGTCGCCCCACGGACCGTCCGACACCGACGTCGGGCCGATCGGGCGCGTGCCCCCGGAGGGAGTCGAACCCACACTGACCGGTTCCTAAGACCGGTGCCTCTTCCAGTTGGGCTACGGGGGCCGAGACCGCGTGATGGTGCACGCGGACCGGTCCGTTCGTGGCTGCCGCGTGCTCGCAGCACCCACGAGCGGGACCTCGTCGACTGTGAAGTTGTCAAGGAAACCGGTCCCCGCTGGGCGGAACCGATCACGGCGGGTCGACACCCCGCGCTGCCGTGACGCACGGGCGGCAGGACTCGAACCTGCAACCGGCGGTGTTGGAGACCGCTGCTCTGATCCCGTTGAGCTACGCCCGCGTGCTGTTCTGCTGGTCGCCTCGGCCCGAAGAGACGGCAGAGCCGCCCTGCGGGACCTGTTCCGGGGCGGCTTCCTGGATGTCGACGGCCGGGCGGCCGTGCTGGGAATCAGGAGCGCCACCGGTGGCGCAGGTCCGGGCGCCACATCCGTGGCAGGCTCGAACGGCGCGGCTCCGGCTTCGACCCGGTGGGCTGTTGCGGGGCGCGCGAGAACGCCGGGCGTGGGCGGTGCGTCCGGACTGGCATCGACACGACATCCGATCCGTGCACGGCGTTCTCACCTCCTCGGCAGTTCCGGTGCCACCCTTCGGCGGCCGGCCGACTGGGACGCTACCACTGCGTGACGCCGACGTGCCGGTGATTATTTCCGTTCGCCGGCCCAGTCAAGGGCGTGGCGGCCGGCAGCGGCGCTCGGCATGCCATCGCGGTGGCATCGCCGACCGGTCCCGCAGACGCCCGTGGGTCCCGTCACCGCCGATGGTGCATTCTCGTGGGGTGAGCGAACCGAACCCGCGCCGCCAGATCATTCCCTCCGTGCGGGAAGGAGGCGGGGAGAGCACGCTGACGGTGGTCGTCGCGTTCGTCGCCAACCTAGTGATCGCGATCGCCAAGACCATCGTCGCGATGATCACCAGTTCGGCGTCGCTGGTGGCGGAGGCCGCGCACTCGTGGGCGGATACCGGCAACGAGGTGTTGCTGCTGATCGCCCATCACCGGTCGAGCCGCCCGCCCGACGAGCGCCGGCCCTTCGGCTACGGCCGGGAGTCGTATGTGTGGTCGATGTTCGCCGCGCTCGGGCTGTTCGTCGCCGGTGCGGTGCTGTCGATCATGCACGGCATCACCGGTCTGCAGCACCCGGAGGCGGCCACCGACTTCCTGCTCGGCTACATCGTGCTGGCGGTCGCTGCCGTCTTCGAGGGCACGTCGCTGGTCCAGAGCCTGCGGCAGGCCAGGGGCGAAGCACGGATCATGCAGCGCGAGGTGCTCGACCACGTGATGCAGACCTCGGACCCGACGCTGCGCGCGGTGGTGTTCGAGGACTCGGCGGCCATCGTCGGCATCGCCATCGCGGCGCTCGCACTGGGTATCCACGAGGTCACCGGATCGTCGGTGCCGGATGCGATCGGGTCGATCCTCATCGGGCTGCTGCTCGGCGTGGTGGCCGTCGTGCTGATCAACCGCAACCGGGTGTTCCTGGTCGGGGAGAGCGCCGACCCGGCGATCCGGACGGCGGCCCTGGAGACGCTGCTCGCCGACGAGGATGTCGAGCGGGTCACCTATCTGCGATTGGATTTCGTCGGCCCTCGGATGCTGTACGTCATCGGTGACGTGGACCTGGTCGGAGACGCCTCCGAGCACTCGGTCGCGGTCCGCCTGCGGGCCATCGAGGGCCGGCTGCGCTCCTCGCCGGTGGTGGTGGACGCCGTGCTCAGCCTGTCCGGCGCGGACGAGCCGAGTCTTGGTGTGCCGCAACGATGACGAGCGTCAGCTGGGTCTGCTGCGCAGCGTCCTGGCCGCCAGCGCTGCCAGCCAGGTGAAGCCGCCGGTCACCGCGACCCGCTGCAGGGCACCGGCCACCCGCGGAAGTGCCGAGACCTGGGCGAACCCGGCACAGGCGGCGGCGAACGACGCCATCGTCACGCCGGTGGTCGCAGCGGACAATCGTGCCCAGACACGCTGACCCCTCCGGTGGGCTTGCCATCCGTGGATGGCGGTCGTCGCGGGAACGCCGATCATGACGACCGAGGACGCGATCAGGTGAGCCAACCCGGCCCTGGTCATCCGCTCCGGAGTCGGCGGTGTGCCCGGGGGGTAGCCGTTGACCGGGTCGGCCGCGAAGGGCGCGCAGGCGAGCATCCCGCCGGCGGTCAACGCGATCAGCGACGGGCCGGCCACGGCCCCGTGCTGGGCCCGGGCCAGACCGGCGGCGAAGGCCAGGCACAGCGTCCCGGACGCGGTGAAGTTGGCGACCTGCACCCACCCGCGCGGGCCGAGGGCCAGCGAGCTGATGGGGTGGCGCGACGCGCGATAGTCGGGGCGGTGCAGGCCCTCCGCGGTGGCGATACCGAGGAAAAGCGGGCCGGCGACAAGGCCGCAGCGCAGCAGCGTCCGGGTCAACCGGGCCGACGCTGCACGCACGAGGCTCACCCTAACCTCCGGTTCGTCCCCTCGCCCGCTGCCCGGGCCGGGCCCTCCGCGCTCCTCGGGTTCGTGCGCTCGTCGCGGGTCCCCCGGCTCGTGCCCTCGCCCCGCGCTGTCCGTCGCTCCGCGAATCGCGGGCGTGATTCGCGTCGCAGCGCCGGTGACGCGCAGGTCCGTTATGGGTGACGGCGTCCGAAGATGGGCCGTTGCCGCTCAGGGCGTCGAAACAGCGAGCTCACGCGGCGTTCGAGTCGGAGATCCAGGACATGCCACGCAGCTAACATGAACGTCCGGAGGACTGATGATCAAACCCCGGATCGGGCGCTCGCTGGCGGTTCTCGCGCTGGCGACGCTGGCCACGACGGCATGCTCGCCGGCCGGTGCGACCGTCATCGTGACCACCACCATCACCTCCAGCACCGGCGCGGTCCAACCCAGCGGTCCGTCCCACGTCAGTTCCGCCGGCGAGTCGCCGTCGACGGGAACGTCCGGCATCCCCTCCGCATCGGACGTGCCGTCGCCCCAATCCGGGTCGGCCGGTGGCACCACGAACCCGAGCGGCGCAGCAGGTGCTGGCGGCGCCACAGCCTCCAACGGTATCGGCGGCGCACACGAGACCCCGTCACCGACAGCGCCCAGCAGCGCCACCCCCACGTCCGCCACGCCGAAACCGGTACACGTGAGCACCTTCGAGGGCGACGGCAAGACGTACGGCGTGGGAATGGCCGTCATGGTGCTGTTCTCCCGGGCACCCACAGACTCGGCGGCGTTCACCCACGCCGCGACCGTGACCGTCAACGGCACGAGCGCGGACGGGGCCTGGTTCTGGCAGACGCCCACCGTGCCCGGCTACAAACTGGAGGCGCTGTACCGGGAGAAGGACTACTGGCCGGCACATTCCACGATCGAGGTGGACCTGCCGGTGGACGGACTGTCCGCCGGACCCGGCCTGGTCTACGACGACAGCCTGACGGTGTCGTTCCGGATCGGCGCCGCGCACGTCTCGCACGTCGACAACGCTCAGCACTCCATGGTCGTCACCAGCGACGGCAACGTGATCAAGAACTTCCCGGTCTCCCTCGGCTCGGCCAGCACGCCGACCTACGACGGCACCAAGGTCGTGATGGAGAAGGACAACCCCGTGCGGATGAAGAGCGAACCGGGAGATCCGGATCCGTACAACATCCTGGTCCCGTGGTCGGTGCGGATCACCAACTCCGGCGAGTTCATCCATGCCGCGAGCTGGAACACCGGAAACATCGGTAGCCGCAACACCTCCCACGGATGCACCAACCTGGATATGGCCGACGCCGAGTGGTTCTACCACTTCAGTCAGATCGGTGACGTGGTCGACTATCCCGACGCCAACCCGGATGGCACAATGCAACCGTCCTGGGACGGGTGGGGCTGGTGGAACCTGTCGTGGTCGCAGTGGAGCCGCGGTGGGGTACTGCTGAATCATTGACCACCGCGGTGGGCCATCACGACGCACCATCGCACGCCCGGGCGGCACGACAGACTGGGAGGGGCCGTGGTCGACAGCACCGTGGTGCGGCGGGTGCGACGCATCTGCCTGGCGCTCCCCGAAGCGACCGAGCGGATCAGCCACGGCTCGCCGGCGTTCTTCTGCGGCAAGCAGTTCGTGATGCTGTGGGACCGCGGGCACCACGATCACGACTTCCCGCACCTGTGGTGCGCGGCCCCGCCTGGCGCCCAGGAGGCGCTCACCGGCGCACGCTCCGACCGGTTCTTCGTCCCGCCCTATGTCGGGCACCGTGGCTGGCTCGGTGTCCGGCTGGACGGCGCCGTGGACTGGGCCGAGATCGAGGATCTGTGCGAGGACGCCTACCGGTGCGTGGCGCCGAAGCGCCTGCTGAGGCTGCTGTCCGGCTGATCCTCCCGTGGGCCCGAAGCGGCCGGCCCCCGGCCAACCGTCGCGGTCCGCGGATCCGGGCGCCGGTCAGGTCGACGCCGTGGCTCTCTCCGGGACCACGCAGACCGCGTCGTCGGAGAACCCGCCGGGCCGCACCCCCAGTGCCTGGTTGAGCCGGCCGCGGTGGTTCTCCCAGGCGATGGTGGCCGCCAGTTCGGCGATCTGCGCGCGGGTGAACCGGGACAGCAGCCGCTCCCGCAGGTCGTCCTCCACGGTGGTCGGGATGCGCGTCATCGCCTCGGCGAACTCCAGCACCAGCTTCTCGTCCGGCGAGAACTCGGCGCTCTCGGCATAGCGCGGCAGATCCCGCAGCTGCGCGTCGGTGATCCCGGACCGTCGGGCGAACGCCGAGCCGATGTCCATGCAGTACTCGCAGGTGATCATCGCCGCCGCTTTCAGCTCGGCGAGATACTTCAGGCGGGTGTCCAGCCGCCCGCTGAGCACCAGCGCGGTCTCGTAACCGCCGACCGCGGCCGCCAGCTGCGGCCGGCGCAGCAACCAGGACACCAGGTCCATCCGGTTGCGCTTGCCGGACGGGAACACCGCCGCGAAATTCCGGATCTGATCGGGAACTCTCATGTGCTGTTACCTCCCGCTCCAGTGTGCCAACCGGTCGCCTCGCGCGGCCACCGCTCAGGCAGGGCTCGCGTCCACCGACCGTGATTGCTCGGCGAACTGCGTGCGGTACAGCTCGGCGTACAGCCCGCCGGCCGCCAGCAGCTCGCCGTGGGTGCCACGCTCGACGATCCGCCCGGCGTCCAGCACCAGGATCTGGTCGGCCTGCCGCACCGTGGACAGCCGGTGCGCGATCACCAGCGAGGTCCGTCCGGCCAGGGCGGTGGCGAACGCCTGCTGCACCGCGGCCTCGGACTCGGAGTCCAGGTGCGCGGTCGCCTCGTCCAGCACCACGATCCGCGGCGATTTGAGCAGCAGCCGGGCGATGGCCAGCCGCTGCTTCTCCCCGCCGGACAGCCGGTAGCCGCGCTCGCCGACGACGGTGTCCAGCCCGTCCGGCAGCGACCGCACCAGCTCGGCGATCTGGGCCTGTTCCAGGGCGTGCCAGAGCTGCTCGTCGGTGGCGTCCGGGTTGGCGTAGTTCAGGTTGGCCCGCACGGTGTCGTGGAACAGGTGCGCATCCTGTGTGACGTAGCCGACGGTGTCCCGGATGGAGGCGAAGGTGGTCTCGCGCACGTCCATGCCGGCCAGCCGGACCGTGCCGGAGCGCGCGTCGTAGAGCCGGCTGACCAGCTGGCTGATGGTGGTCTTGCCCGCGCCGGAC
>JBIQML010000226.1:0-7180 GCA_044463405.1 Nakamurella lactea
ATGCGCTCCACCAACGGGTCCGGCTGGTGCACGATCGGCCCCAACTCCCGACCGACCGCCGCGCTTCGCAGCGCCGCGGCCATCTCGTCGGCGGTGACGTCCAGCGACGGCAACGACATCGCCCGGTCGGGTCCGATCGCCTCGCCCGGCGCCTCGTGCAGCCGGATCAGGTTCTCCACCACGGTGCGGTATCCGGTCAGCGGCACGCGGATGTCGGAGGCGACCGGCACCACCGCCTGCTCGCCGTTCAACGGCTCCCGGAAGATCCCGCTCACCCAGGACGACGCCGCCGCGTTGGGCCGGCCCGGCCGGATCACCACGGTGGGCAGCCGTGCGGATCGCCCGTCCACGAAACCCTTGCGCGTGTAGTCGTTCACCAGCAATTCGCCGATGACCTTCGTGGTGCCGTAGGTCGTCTCGGGGGTGAGCTTGGTGGTGTCGGTGACGGTGTCCCTGACCGCCTCCCCGCCGAACGCGGCCAGGCTACTGGCGAACACCACCCGAGGGCGCGACCGCCGGGCCCGCGCCGCCTCCAGGACCGCCTGCACCGAACCGATGTTGACCCGCAACGCGGAGTCGAAGTCGGCCTCGCAGCCGGCGCTGACCATAGACGCCAGGTGGAACACCGCGACGTCGTCCCGGTCCAGCAGCGTGCGCAGCAGGTCGCCGTCGGTGGCCTGCCCGGTGATCCGGCGCACCCTAGCGTCGTCCGGCGGGGGCAGCTGCTCGGAATAACCGATGTCCAGCAACGAGATCTCGTCGACCGGAAGCGCGGTCCCGTCCGGGCCGGTGAGCTCGCCGACCTGCAGGAGCCGGTGCGCGAGACGGGTTCCGATGAACCCGCCGCCGCCGGTGATCACGACCTTCATCCCTGACTGCTCCTTGTCGATCACCCGCAGCGGCACCGCCGCCGGTACCGGTTTCCGTTCGCCGGGAACGCCCCGATCGTCCGGTCGGGCACACGGTAGCACCGGGCGGATCGGGCCCTGCCGGCCCCGGCCGATCCGGCCGATCCCGCCATGCCCGGGCCCATGGCAGGCTTCGACCATGCAGGTGGTGACCAGATCCGAACGGCCCGACCTCGCCGCCAGGGCCCGCGAGGTGCTCTCCGAACGCTGGCCGGAGTTCGTGTTCCACGACGCCGCGGCCGAGCGCTACCAGCCCGGGGTGGCCCAGCACTTCGGTGACCTCGAGGTGGTGCTGCTGGACGGTGACGAGATCGCCGCGGGGGGCTGGGCCGTCCCGTTCGCCTGGGACGGCACCGTCGCCGACCTGCCGGACGGGTACGACGGTGCGCTCGCCCGCTCCGTCACCGACCACCGCGACGGCCGCCGGCCCACCGCGCTGAGCGTGATGGCCGCAGCGGTCGCATCCGGCTACGACAGGCAGGGGCTCGCCACCCAGGTGCTTCGGGCGTTGATCCAGCGGGCCGACGCGGCGGGCACCGGCCACGTGGTGGCCCCGCTCCGGCCGACAGGCAAGCACCGATACCCGCTGCAGTCCATGACCGACTACGCGAGTTGGGTGCGCGCGGACGGGCTCTCGGTCGATCCGTGGATCCGGACCCACCAGCGGATGGGCGCGGTGATCCTGGGGCCGGCCTCCCGCTCCATGGTGATCACCGGGTCGGTCCGCGACTGGGAAGGCTGGACCGGCATGGAGTTTCGCTCCAGCGGCCGGTACGTGGTGCCCGGAGCGCTGGCGCCCATCGAGGTGGACCGGGACGCGGACACGGCGATCTACGTCGAGGAGAACCTCTGGGTGCAGCACCGCTGATCACGCCGCCGGCCCAGCCGCTCCCGGCGGTCCGCACGACCGGCCGGACCCGGCCGGATCAACCCGCCCGCACGACCGGCTGCTGCAATTCCGTCACCCAGCCGGATTGATCGTCACCGCCGGCCTCCAGGTAGATCTCCCGGCCCGGCGCGCTCGGCCGATACCCGCGGCCCAGCAGCCAG
This sequence comes from Nakamurella lactea, assembly GCA_044463405.1. GTDB lineage: Bacteria > Actinomycetota > Actinomycetes > Mycobacteriales > Nakamurellaceae > Nakamurella > Nakamurella lactea_B. The sequence continues at coordinate 1,959 of JBIQML010000226.1, forward strand.
GAGTGCAGGTTCATCCAGGCATCGCCGATGCCGTCCGTCGCTCCCAGGTGCACCGCGCACACCGCCTGCTCTGCCGCCGGCAGGTCGACCAGTTGCACGCCGTCGACCTCGGAACCGGAGTAGTCGTAGGCGACCAGCGTCGACATGCCCTCGTCGGTTGACTCGTAGACCGCCACCCCGGTCTGGGCGCACGCGCCCGCCGCGGAGAGCCGCTGGGCGACGGTGCCGAACAGCGGCCCGACGACCTCCCCGATGCTCTGGTCCTCTCCGATCGTCACCCGGCGCCCGGCGACCCGTCGTGGCGGCAGCGACTTGATCACGCACTCCACATCGGACATGGTGTTCTCCCTCTCGATCAGGCGGAGACGGTGCTCGACCGAGGCCAGGCGTCGCCGGGCGGCGTCCAGCTCCGCGGCCACTTCGGTGCGCCGCAGCCGCAGCATCCCGCGCAGTTCCGCGGCGTCCACCCGGTCGGCCAACAGCGCGCCGACCTGCTCCAGGGTGAGGCCGAGCTCCTTGAGCGCGACGATCCGGTGCAGCACCGCGAGCTGGTCCGGGGTGTAGCTGCGGTAGCCGCTCCACGGGTCGACCGCGGCGGGGCGCAGCAGCCCCATCGCGTCGTAGTGGCGCAGCATCCGCACCGACACCTGGCCCAGCCGGGCGAAGTCTCCGATTCTCATGACGACTCCGTTCTCCCACCTGACACCGTGTCAGAGTCAACATCAACCGCCCGGTAGCGTTCAGTGGCGGGCTGCGGCCGGCGACGCGGTGTCGACTTCGAGGTGGTGACGGTGACGGTGACGGCAGGAAAGGACCGGCCCGATTCGGCGGTGACGGGCGATCCGGGCGGTGTGGTGGCCTGGGCCCAGTGGCCCGACCTCGAGGTGCCGGACGGCGTGACCCTGCTGTCCCCGGCCGACGGCGATCTCACGCCCGAGATCGCCGAGCGCATCACCTTCTACGTGCCGCGCTACATGGGCGGCCGCAAGGCCCTGGAACCCGCCCGGGACATGCCCAACCTGCGGGTGCTGCAGCTGCCCAACGCCGGCTACGACGACGCCGCCGAGTTCGTCCGGCCCGGCATGGTGCTGTGCAACGCCCGCGGGGTGCACGACGAGTCGACCGCCGAACTCGCGGTGGCGCTGGCACTGGCGGGCCGCCGCGGCTTCGCGACCTTCGCCGCTCAGCAGCACGCCGGCACCTGGAGGCACACCCGGTACTCCGCGCTGACCGATTCGCGGATCGCCGTGATCGGGCACGGATCCATCGGATCCACCATCGTGCGGATGCTGTCCGGGTTCGAGGTCACCGTGGTGCCGTTCTCCCGCCGCGGCACCGACGGCGCCCGGCCGGTCGCCGAGCTGCCGGAGGCGATCGGCGAGTTCGACGTGGTGATCCTGGTGCTGCCGCTGACCGCCGAGTCCGCCGGACTGTTCGACGCCACCATGCTGGGCCGGATGCGGGACGGGGCGCTGCTGGTGAACGTCGCCCGAGGGGGCGTGGTGGACACCGACGCGCTGGTCGCAGAGCTCCGGTCCGGCCGGCTGAGCGCGGCGCTGGACGTCACCGACCCGGAGCCGCTGCCGGCCGAGCACCCGCTGTGGTCCGCGCCGAACTGCCTGATCACCCCGCACGTCGGCGGCGACAGCACCGCGTTCGAGCCCCGCATGCGGGCGCTGGTGACGGCGCAACTGGGCCGGGTGGTGCGCGGCGAGCCGCTGGCCAACGTGGTGGTGGACGGCGGGCCGCTGCCGGGCTGAGCCAACGGTTCCACGGCGGGCCGCTGCCGGGCTGACGCGCGGGGATGCTCGCGGTAATCCCCTGATTTTCTGCCCCTAGATCGGGCCAAGATCCTCGCGACCTGCGCGAACGCGGATCGGGCGCGAATCTGGAGGCAGCTTTTCAGCGCACCGCCGGGCAGATCGGCCAGCGGGTGGCCCGCCGGTGGCCCGCCGGACGCCGGCCGCAGGCGACGCCAGCTACGCAGGGCGGAGCCGCATCTGCTAGAACTGCAGTAACGGGTGGGCCGTTGCCGGCGCACCCGTGACCGTCGGAGGCTCCGGCGGTCGCCGCCCCAGGGTCACGGGGCAGGCGCCACGACGCCGCGCGTCACCAGCGCGGCACCAGCGCAGGCGGCCGCGTGGGTGCACCGGCGGCACCGTGGGTGGCCGACCCGAGCGGGGCGGCCGTCGACCGAGGAGTTCGGCGAAACCTTCCGGACAGCACCACGACCAGGGACCCACCTGCGACCTCGGGAGCGCCGCCATGGCACCGTCAACTCCACCGACCCCCGCAACGCCAACATCAGCACCGGCCGCCGCGCCGGCGTCGAAACCCGCGCCGCCGCCCTCCGCCGAATCAGCCGCTCCGTCGCCGGCCACCGCGCCGGCGTCGAAACCCGGACCGCCGCCCTCGGCCGAATCAGCCGCTGCGTCGCCGGCCACCGCGCCGGCGTCGAGACCCGCGCCGCCGCCCTCGGCCGTGCGCCGGGTGCTGCGTCGCGCTCGGGACGGCGTCGCGCTGGACGCCGCCGAGGCGGAGATCGCCCTGCAGGTCCGCGGACCCGACCTGACCGACCTGTGCACCTCGGCCGCACGAGTGCGGGATGCCGGGTTGACCGCCGCCGGACGCCCGCGTGTGATCACCTACTCCCGCAAGGTGTTCATCCCGCTCACCCGGCTGTGCCGGGACCGCTGCCACTACTGCACCTTCGTCACCACCCCGGGCCGGGTGCACTCGCCCTACCTGTCCGTCGCCGAGGTGCTCGACATCGCCCGGCGGGGCGCCGCGCTCGGCTGCAAGGAGGCGCTGTTCACCCTGGGCGACCGGCCGGAGGCGCGCTGGAAGGCCGCCCGGGAGTGGCTGGACGAGGCCGGGTACGACTCCACCCTGGACTACGTGCGGGCCTGCGCCATCGCCGTGCTGGAGGAGACCGGACTGCTGCCGCACCTAAACCCCGGGGTGATGAGCTGGCAGGAGATGGCCCGCCTCAAGCCGGTCGCGCCGAGCATGGGCATGATGCTGGAGACCACCTCCCGGGAGCTGTTCCAGGACAAGCACGGCGCCCACTTCGGTTCCCCCGACAAGGATCCCGCCGTCCGGCTGCGGGTACTCGAGGACGCCGGTCGGTCGTCCATCCCGTTCACCACCGGCATCCTGATCGGCATCGGGGAGACGCTGGCCGACCGGGTGGAGTCGATCTTCGCGATCCGCCGGGTGGCCCGCGAGTTCGGCGGCATCCAGGAGGTGATCGTGCAGAACTTCCGGGCCAAGCCGGACACCGCGATGGCCGCCATGCCGGACGCCGACCTGGACGAGCTGGCCGCGACCATCGCCGTCGCCCGACTGGTGCTGGGCCCGAAGATGCGCATCCAGGCTCCGCCCAACCTGATCGACCACGAGTACGGCCGGATGATCGAGGCCGGCATCGACGACTGGGGCGGGGTGTCCCCGCTGACCCCGGACCACGTGAACCCGGAACGGCCGTGGCCGCAGATCGACGAGTTGGCCTCCCGCACCGCCGATTCCGGCTTCGAACTGCGCGAGCGGCTGACCATCTACCCCCGGTACGTGCAGGCCGGCGAGCCCTGGCTGGACCCCCGGCTGCGCGGACACGTGGACGCCCTCGCCGACCCGGAGACCGGCCTGGCCAACCCGGATGCCAAGCCGGAACCACGGCCATGGCAGGAACCCGACCACGGGGCTGGCCTGGCGACCTCCGGACGGTCCGACCTGGAGACCGCCATCGACACCGACGGCCGCATCGCCGATCGCCGCGGTGACTTCGACTGGGTGTACGGCGACTGGGAGTCGTTGCGCGCCAAGATCCGCGCGCCCCACCGGGTGGACTCCGACGTCGCCGCCGCGCTGCGCGCCGCCGAGCGCGACCCGGCCGGCATCACGGATGCGCAGGCGCTGACGCTGTTCTCGGCCGACGGCCCCGAGCTCGAGGCGCTGACGGCATTGGCCGATGCGCTGCGCGCGGAGACCGTGGGTGAGGACGTGACCTACGTGGTCAACCGGAACATCAACTTCACCAACGTGTGCTACACCGGCTGCCGGTTCTGCGCCTTCGCGCAGCGCCGCAGCGACCCGGACTCCTACACGCTGTCCAACGACGAGGTGGCCCAACGCGCCAGCATGGCCTGGCACCTGGGCGCCACCGAGGTGTGCATGCAGGGCGGCATCCACCCGGACATGCCCGGCACCGGCTACTTCGACATCGTGCGCGCCGTCAAGGCTTCCGTGCCGCAGATGCACGTGCATGCGTTCAGCCCGATGGAGGTCGTCAACGGCGCCACCAAGTCCGGGATGTCCATCCGGGACTGGCTGTCGGCCGCCAAGGACGCCGGGCTGGATTCCATCCCGGGCACCGCGGCGGAGATCCTGGACGACGACGTGCGGTGGATCCTCACCAAGGGCAAGCTGCCCACCGACGCCTGGATCGAGGTCGTCACCACCGCCCACGACCTGGGCATCCCGTCGTCCTCGACCATGATGTACGGCCACGTGGACAACCCCGAGCACTGGGTGGCGCACCTGCGGCTGCTGGCCCGGATCCAGGACCGGACAGGGGGTTTCACCGAGTTCGTGGCGCTGCCGTTCATCCACACCAACTCGCCTATCTACCTGGCCGGGCTGGCCCGACCCGGCCCGACGCTGCAGGAGAACCGGGCGGTGCACGCCATGGCGCGGATCCTGCTGCACGGCCGGATCCGCAACATCCAGACCTCCTGGGTCAAGCTCGGCGACCGGGGCACCCGGATGATGCTGCGCGGCGGCGCCAACGACCTGGGCGGCACCCTGATGGAGGAGACCATCTCGCGGATGGCCGGATCCGAATACGGCTCCTACAAGACGGTGGCCGAGATTGCGGCGGTGACGCAGCCCCTGGGACGGCCCGCGGTGCAGCGCACCACCACCTACGGCAGCGTCCCGACCGAGCGGGTGCTGGCCGCCGCCCGGTTCCGCGGGCTGGCGCACGCTCCGGCCGCCATGGCCGAGGACGGTCAGGCGGGCGGTTCGGGCCGCCGCTCGGACTCGGCGAGCCTGGCCAGCATGCGGTTGTAGGCCTGGTAGGCGCGCTCGTCCTCGTCGACGTTGGCGCTGGCCCGGATGACGGCCGCGTCCCCGAAACCGGCCCGCGCCCCGGCGGGCCCGTCACCGCCGGAACCCGCACCCGATCGTTCGCCCGAACCATCGGAATCGGCGTCCTCGTCGCC
>JBIQML010000227.1:0-7168 GCA_044463405.1 Nakamurella lactea
CGGGATCCCGACCTGCCACCCCCGAGTCGTGGGCCCCAGAACACGCCGGGGCGCGTCGCGACACCCACGACTCGGTTGCGGGGGAACGGACCGTCGCGGCGGACCGGACCGGAGCCCAGCGATGACCGCCCGCATCCTCGGAGCGACCATCCGGCGCATCCTCGGCCAGCTCCGGCACGACCCGCGGACCATCGGCATGCTGATCGCCGTGCCCATCGTGCTGATGGCGTTGCTGTACTTCATGTACGACCGCCGGCAGCCCATGGTCTCCGGGATCCTGCTGATCATGCTGGGCATCTTCCCGTTCATCATCATGTTCCTGATCACCAGCGTGGCGATGCTCCGCGAGCGCACCTCCGGCACCCTGGAACGGCTGATGACCACGCCCTCCGGGAAGCTGGACCTGCTGTTCGGCTACGGCGTCTCGTTCGGGGTGGCGGCCGCCGTGCAGGGCGCGATCGCGGCCGGTTGCGCCTACGCGCTGTTCGGAATGTCGACGGCGGGATCGCCCGGGCTGGTGGTGCTGATCGCCATCCTGAACGCGGTGCTCGGCGTCGGGATGGGCCTGTTCTGCTCGGCCTTCGCCCGCACCGAGTTCCAGGCCGTGCAGATGCTGCCGATCGTGGTGATTCCGCAGATCCTGCTGTGCGGATTGTTCGTGGCCCGCGACGACATGGCAGGCTGGCTGCGGGTGATCTCCGACATCATGCCGCTGTCGTACGCGGTTCAGGCACTGCAGGAGGTGGGGATGCACGCCGACCCGACCGGGCTGCTGTGGCGGGACGTGGGCATCGTGGCCGGATGCGTGGTGCTGGCGCTCGGACTGGCCGCGGCCACGCTGCCGCGGCGCACCGAATGACGGCCGAGCCGAGCGCCGCGCCCGGATCCGGATCGGGCGCCCCCCGGGACCGCCGTCGCCGGCCGGATCCACGCGGGTCCCGGCGCACCGGCCGCCGGCCGGGAAAGCCGGGCACCCGTGAGGCGATCCTGGGCGCCGCCCGAACCGCGTTCGCCGCCAACGGGTTCGCCGGCACCACGATCCGAGGCATCGCGTCCGCCGCCGGCGTCGACCCGGCCCTGGTGCACCACTACTTCGGCAGCAAGGACAGCCTGTTCCTGCAGATCGTGCAGGTGCCGGTCAACCCGCGCGAGGTGGTGGACTCCTTGACCTCCGGCCCGGTCGACACCCTGGGGCTGCGGATGGCCACCGCCGTGCTCGGCGTGTGGGAGTCGCCGGTGGGGACGTCGCTGGTCGCCGCGCTCCGGTCGGCCATCGACGATCCCGGGATGGCCCGTCCGGTACGGGAGTTCCTGCTCACCCAGGTGATCGGGCGGGTGCTCAGGCAGGCCGGTTGCCCGCCCGCCGAGGAGCGGACGCGGGCGGCGCTGCTGGCCTCGCAGATGATGGGCGTGCTGATGGGCCGTTACATCCTGAAGATGGAACCGCTGGCCTCGCAACCGATCGAGACCCTGATACCGAACATCGGCGCAACCCTGCAGCGGTATCTGACCGAGCCACTGGCCGTCGGCCCCGTGCCCTGACCGGCCGGGCGGGTCGTCACGGGTCCCGCACGCGACGGCGACGCACCGATCCGTGACGGGTAAGTTGCCCGGAATGCGCCTAGGCTCCCTGGCTATGAGCAGCGCAGCCGTCGAGCCGGGGGAACTTCGCGCGCCCGCCACCAGGGGACAGATCGTGGCCTGGGGGTTCTGGGACTGGGGATCGGCGGCCTTCAACGCCGTCATCGTCACCTTCGTGTTCTCCCCCTACCTGACCAAGTCGGTCGGCGCCGACCTGCCTGGCGGGATCTCGGCCAGCACCTGGCTGGGGTGGGCGCTGGGCATCGCAGGGTTCTTCATCGCCGTGCTGGCGCCGGTGACGGGGCAGCGGGCGGACGCCGGCGGGCACCGCAGGCTGTCGCTGGGCGCCTTCACCTTCGTGGCGGTGCTGGCCACGCTGGGCCTGTTCTGGGTGAAGCCGGAGTACCAGTACCTCTGGCTCGGCCTGGTCCTGATGGGCATCGGCTCGATCGTGATGGAGTTCGCCGGGGTCTCCTACAACGCCATGCTGCGGCAGATCTCCACCCCGGAAAACATCGGCAGGGTCTCCGGATTCGGCTGGTCCATGGGCTATTTCGGCGGCATCATCCTGCTGCTGGTGTGCTACGTCGGGTTCATCTCGGGTGACGACGACGCCGCCACGCACGGGCTGTTCGCGATCTCCACCACCGACCGGCTGGACATCAGGATCGTGGCGATCTTCGCCGCCGCCTGGCTGCTGATCTTCGCCCTGCCGGTGCTGTTCAAGGTGCCGGAGGTGCCGGGCGTCCCGGCCGAGCGGCGGCCGAACTTCTTCCAGGCATACCGCAAGCTGTTCCGCGACATCGCGGAGCTGTACCGGCGCGACCGGCACACGGTGTTCTTCCTGATCGCCAGCGCGCTGTTCCGGGACGGGCTGGCGGGGGTGTTCACCTTCGGGGCCGTGCTGGCGGTGAGCGTCTACGGGTTCAGCGACTCCACGGTGCTGATCTTCGGGGTGGCCGCCAACATCGTCTCCGCGCTGGGCGCGGTGACGGCCGGCCGGTTCGACGACCGGATCGGCCCCAAGGCCGTGATCACCTTCTCGCTGACCGGCATGCTGGCCGCCGGCATCGTGCTGCTGTTCGTGTCCGGGTCGATGATGTTCTGGATCTTCGGGCTGATCCTGTGCCTGTTCGTCGGCCCGGCGCAGTCGTCCTCCCGCACCTTCCTGGCCCGGCTGGCCCCCCCGGGCAGGGAGGGGCAGTTGTTCGGGCTGTACGCCACCACCGGACGTGCGGTGTCGTTCCTCGCGCCGGCACTCTTCGGACTGTTCACCTTCCTGTTCCACGCCGATCGGGCAGGCATCGTCGGCATCCTGCTGATCCTGCTGGTCGGGCTGCTGGCGCTGCTCCCGGTGCGCCGTCCGGTGGACACGCTGACCTCCGCGACCGCCCGGGGCTGAGCCGCACACTGCGACCGGCACCGTCGGCAGCAACGGCACCGTCGGCAGCAACGGCATCGGCGGTGACGGGAACCTGCGGCGGCTGCGCCCCGTCGGATCGGTGATGCGGTTGCCGGGGTATCACGGGCCCCGGCCACCGCTCCTGTGGCCAGACCCACACGGAAAGGACGCCGCCATGCATCGACCGAATCCCCGTACCAGCGGCACCATGGCGCCCTGGGCGCCCGCCACCCGCGTCGGCACCGCGCCACGGAACATGCTCAGCGGCGCCCGGATCTTCGCCGCGCTGGCCGCGCTGCTCGTGCTGACCAGGCGCAGCGGCATCTGACCGACCAGGGGCTCGCCGGCACGCCCCACCGACCGCTGGCCGGCCTGCTTGTACCCTGACCCGGGCGCGACGATCCGCCGGGAGGGTGCCAGTGACGACCGACCCGGCCGCTGTGACGCCCGTGGCGTCGCCCGTTCGGCGCCGCCTGTTCGGGCGGGATCCGCGCGAACTGGCCGCCATCTTCGCCGGCGGTGTCATCGGCGGTGGCCTGCGGGCGCTGCTCGGCACGCTGTTCCCCACGGCGATCGGGCATTGGCCGTGGGTCACCTTCGGCGTGAACATCGCCGGCGCCATCCTGCTGGGCTACTTCACCACCAGGCTGCAGGAGCGGCTGCCGTTCACGCCCTACCGGCGACCGCTGCTGGGCACCGGCGTGTGCGGTGGGCTGACCACCTTCTCCACCATGCAGGTGGAAGCGCTGGAGATGATCGACGCGCACGACTACCTGCTGGCGGCCGGTTATCTCGTCGCCAGCGTCGCCGCCGGCCTGTTCGCCCTGCACCTGACCACCCAGCTGACCCGGCGGGTTCGGGTGCGACGGCGGTGACGGCGCTGGTGTGGCTGGGCGTGCTGGTCGGCGGGGGCCTGGGCGCCAGCCTGCGCTTCCTGGTGGAAGGAGCCGTGGCACGGCGCACCGGCACGTCGTTCCCGTTCGGCACCCTGGTGGTGAACCTCTCCGGTTCCGTGGTGCTCGGGCTGCTGTCCGGGCTGGCGCTCCCGCAGGACATCTCGCTGATCGTCGGCACAGGCGTGGTGGGGTCCTACACCACCTTCTCCACCTGGATGCTGGAGAGCCAGCGGCTCGCCGAGGAACGCCAGAACCGTTACGCCGCCGCCAACATCGTGCTGTCGCTGGTGGCCGGCCTGGCCGCGGCCGCCCTCGGCCGGTGGCTGGGTACCGTCCTGTAGCGATCTATACGCGACTGGCCCGGCCGCCTCCGCGTGCGGCGATCGGCACAGGCCGCCGAGTGCGGCCTCGTCGGCTTCGACGGGGCATCGTAGGATCAGCGCGGCCGGCAGGGATGCCCGGAACGGCGGAAGAAGTGGCCCCGCGGGGCGAGAGGCGGTGAGCGCCACGGACGCGGACGAACCGCATCGCGTCGACGTCGACGCGAACGATTCGGACGCAGGCGACCCGCAGACAGGGTGGCTGACCCCGGGCGTTGCGGGTGTCGGGGCGGCCAGCTTCTTCTCCGACGCCGGTCACGAGATGACCACGGCCATGCTGCCCACGTTCCTGACCAGCACGCTGCACGCCTCGGCCGGTGCGCTCGGCGTCATCGAGGGCATCGCCGACGCGCTGACCGGCGTGACGAAGCTGGCCGGCGGGCCGATCGCCAACGACCCGGACCGCCGGGGCAGGACGGCAGCGGGCGGTTATCTCGGCACGGCTCTGGCGACCGGCGCGATCGGGTTGGCGGCGACGGTATGGCAGGCGGGAGCGCTGCGGGCGGTCGCCTGGCTCTCCCGCGGGATCCGCTCGCCGTCACGGGACGCGCTGCTGTCCTCCCTGGCCCCGCGGCACTCGTACGGCAAGGCATTCGGCTTCGAGCGCGCCGGCGACAACCTGGGCGCGGTGGTCGGGCCGCTGCTGGCCGCCGGCCTGGTGGGTTGGATCGGAATCCGGCCCACCATCTATCTGGCGGCTGTCCCGGGGCTGTTCGCGCTGCTGGCGATCCTGGTGGCCGCCAGGGAGTCCCGCCGCAGGCGTCGTGGCGCCCCGGCGGTTCGGGCGGAGCGCCGCACGCTGGACCTCGCCGCCCTGCGACGCGCGGGGATGATGCGGGCGATGGCGCCGGTCGCGCTGTTCTACCTGGGCAACATCGCCACGACTCTGCTGATCCTGCGGGCCACCGGGCTCTTGACGGGGCCGGACCGGTCGGTGACGGCCGCAACCTCGCTCGCCGTGTTGCTGTACGCCGGCCACAACGTGATCGCCACGATCGCCTCGATCGGTGGCGGGTACCTGCTCGACCGGGTGGGGCCCCGGCCGGTCTTCGCCGGTGCCGCGGTCGCGTACGTGTTGAGCTACCTCGGGTTCGCGCTGGCCGGCAGCACCGTCACCGCCGTGTCGGTGTCGTTCGCCCTGGCCGGGGCCGGAATCGGCCTGGCGGAGACGGCGCAGTCGGCGTTGGTCGCCAGGCTGCTGCCGGACTCGTTGCGGGGCAGCGGGTTCGGGGTGTTGGGCGCCGTCAAGGCCGGCGGCGCGCTGCTGGCCTCGGCGATCGCGGGCCTGCTGTATGCGGCGGTGTCGCCGGTGGTGGCGTTCTGCTACGTGGCGGGCTGGATGGCGCTCTCGCTCGGGGCGACCTCGGCGATCCCGGCACCGTCATCCGAGCGCTGACCGCGCGGGCGGTCCGGACGACGATCAGCCTTTCCGGGCGGGATCGTGGTGTCGTTGCGGCAGCGGCCGTCGCGCGTGCTCGCCCGGTACGCATCCTCGCCGGTCATGGATCATCAGTCGACGCGGCGGGCCAGCAAGAACCCTCCGTGGCGACTCTCCGGCTGGGCCGACACCAGCGCCGGCACCATCTCGCTCGTCACCAACCCGTGTTCCGCCGTCACGCGGTCGATCAGGTCGAAGCTCCGCGCGATCCGACCCGGATCGTCCACCACGATCGTGCCCACCGGCACGCTGCGTCGTACCTGCAGCAGGGTGTCGCCGTGCGGCGGATGGTCGCCGTGAAATCCCCACACGCCACGGATCACCGTCGCCCCGCGGGTGGTGCCCGCCGCTCGCAGCCCTCGCACCAGCGAGCGATGGATCGGCGCCCCCCGGTGCAGCGTGGACTCCGAGGTGAAGACCATGATCTTCTGCCACAGCGCGAGCCCGCTCGGGTCGGTGCTGGGAAGTTCGTGCGGACGCTCGAACAGGCGCCCGTCGCGCTTGCACACCCGGACTCGTTCGAGGGTGAGCAGCGGCTGCTTCAGCAGCGCACCGAGCTCCGGGATCATCGCGCCGATCCGTTCCCCGTCACCGACGGCGATGATCATCAGTGGCACGTCGTTGTTGCTGCCGAAGAACCGTGCCCGCCGTCTGGTTCCGCGCGCCGTACCGTCCACGCCCAGGAACACCGATGCGCCCGAAAGGCCGCGCCGGTACATCAGGTCGCAGACCGCCACGAAGGCCGGCACCCGGAAGGTCCGCTCCTGGCGACCCACGTACACCGTGAGCTTGACCGCCTCCCCCGGATTCCCGCCGGCCGGCAGCGGGCCGTCGCCGCCACGGATCAGCCGCGCCCGCTCCAGGGTGATCAGCCCACGCACCCGCAGGCCGTTCATCTCGTCCATCAGCCCCTCGATGCGGGGTGTGGTGTCCACGGCGACGGCGACAAGCGGTGGATCCTCGGACAGCGACAGGGACTGGTCGGTGCGCAGGTGATGTCGGATGCCGAAGCCTTCGATCCCGCGCAGCAGGATGCTGGTGGCGACCCGATGCCGCCCGAACAGGTCGAGGATCTGGTCGGCGGCGAAGCCTCCGGCAGCACCCATCGTGCGCTCGCCGAAGTAGATCGTGAGCTTTCGGCCGTCCTCGCCCACAGACATGCTCGGATCGCTCAGGGACGCGTCCGCGGTGGAACTCTGGCTCACCGCGTCAGGGTAGACCGGTGCGGCCGGCCAGCGATCAGCGCCGCCGAGTCCCCGATGCTCCGGTTCCGTCCGCGTACCGTGAGGTGATGGCCGTCCGCTCCACGTCGAGCCCCGATGGCGCCGCGCCGTTCGTTCCCGACACCGTGGATCTGCGCGCGTTGTCCTCCGCGGCAGATTCCTGCCGGGGATGCGAGCTCTTCCGGGATGCGACTCAGAGCGTCTTCGGAGAGGGTCGACGGGCGTCCGGTGTCATGCTGGTCGGCGAG
>JBIQML010000228.1:0-7167 GCA_044463405.1 Nakamurella lactea
CCGTCATGCCGCCGGCCTGGTAGGCCTGGCCCGCCATCCGCGCGCTGAACTCCGCCGAGCGGTCCCCGGCGAAGATCAGGTGGGTGTGCGAGTCGACCCAGCCGGGCAGCGCTGCCCTGCCCTGCACGTCCACGGAGTCGTCTGCCGCGGGGGCGTTGCCGGCGGGACCCACGTAGTGGACGGTCCCGTCCGCGATCACCACGGCGGCGTCGGTGACGGTGCCCAGCAGGCCGGGCCCGGCGGCCGGATCGTTGGTGACCAGCTGGGAGATGCCGGTGATCAGCGTGCTGCGCGCGCTCGTGTCGGTATCGCTTCGCTGCTCGGACACCATGATCCCGGACCTCCTCCTTCTCCTCCTCCTCCTTCGGCTTGTGAGTCCGAGGTGGCGCTATAGCGCCATCCGGGACACCCAAGCGCGAGTGACTACCCGCTAGGGCACGCCGGCAGTCATCCGCTTCGCCGCGCTCAAATCCTCCAGCACCGCGGCCAGCGCCGCGACGCCGGCCAGGCAGTCGTCGGTCTCGACGTGCTCCTGCGGTGCGTGCGAGATCCCCGTCGGGTTGCGCACGAACAGCATGCCGCTGGGCACGTGCGCGGCCAGCACCCCGGCGTCGTGCCCCGCGCCGGTGGGGACTTCGGGCGCGTGGACGGTACCGGCCAGGCGCTCCCGCAGCCCCGGATCGAACGTCACCTCCGGTGACGCGGACTCCTGCTGCACGGCCACCTCGCAGCCCTCGTTGCGGGCCAGCTGCCGCACGCGCGTGACGATCGAGTCCACGATCGCCGCGGTGTCGGCGCCGGCCCCGTATCGGGCGTCCAGCCATAGCTGCACCGACGAGGCGATCACGTTGGTGCCGCCGGGGTTCGGCACGATCCGGCCGACGGTGGCGACCGCGCCGTCCTGGCCGCGGGCCACCTGCCGGGCGACCAGCACCGCGTTCGCCGCGACCACCATCGGGTCCCGCCGGTCGGCGATCGCCGTGGTGCCGGCATGGTTGCCCTGTCCGGTGATGGTCAGCCGCCACCGGCCGTGCGCCACGATGCCGGTGGCGATGCCGACGGCGGCGTCCGGGCCGGCAGCGCGCAGCAGCCGGCCCTGCTCGACGTGCAATTCCACGAAGGTGCCGATCCGGGCCAGCCGTTCCGGGTCTGGGCCCAGGTGCGCGGGATCCAGGCCGGCCCGGCGGGCGGCGTCGGCGAGCGAGACGCCGTCCGGGTCGCGCAGCGCGCGTGCCGCGTCGGGATCGGTGGCGCCGGTCAGCAGCCGAGATCCTAAGCAGGGCACGCCGAACCGGCCGCCCTCCTCCTCGGCGAAGCACGCCACGGCGACCGGCCGGGCGGGCGTGACGCCACGCGCCCGCAACTCGTCGACGGCCAGCAGCGCCGAGACCACGCCCAGCGGCCCGTCGAAGGCGCCGCCGCCGGGCACCGAGTCCAGGTGCGAACCGGTGACCAGCGCGTCCGGGCCCGGCTCACCCCACCAGGCCCACAGGTTGCCGTTCCGGTCGGTCTCCACGTCCAGGCCGCGACGGGAAGCCTCGGCGGCGAACCACTCGCGCAACGCCAGGTCGGCGTCGTCGAAGGCATGCCGGGAGTACCCGCCGCGCACCGGATCCCGGCCGATGCCGGCCAGGTCGTTCCAGATCGAGCCGAACGCAGCGCGGGTCGCCTCGCCCGGATCGCTCGTCACCGCCATCGCCTCTCCCCTTCCCCTCCGGCCTTGTGAGTCTGTCGTCGCGCCATGGCGCCACGTGGCACTCACAAGCCAATCATGATCAGCATGATCAGGACATCGGGACGGTCAGGCCGGTGCGCCGCGCCGCGTCGGCGGCGGTCGGGTAGCCGGCATCCACGTGCCGCAGCACGCCCATGGCGGGATCGTTGGTCAGCACCCGCTCCAGCTTCTGCGCCGCCAACTCGGTGCCATCCGCGACGCTCACCTGGCCGGCGTGGATGGACCGTCCGATGCCGACGCCGCCGCCGTGGTGGATGGACACCCAGGTGGCCCCGGAAGCGGTGTTGACCAGCGCGTTGAGCAGCGGCCAGTCGGCGATCGCGTCCGATCCGTCGGCCATCGACTCGGTCTCCCGGTACGGGGACGCCACCGATCCGGCGTCCAAATGGTCGCGACCGATGACGATCGGCGCGGAGATCTCGCCCGACGCCACCAGTTCGTTGAAGCGCAGCCCGGCCAGGTGGCGCTCCCCCGCCCCCAGCCAGCAGATCCGGGACGGCAGCCCCTGGAAGGCGATCCTCCCCGGGGCGAGCGTCATCCAGCGCTGCAGGGATTCGTTGCGCGGGAACAGTTCCCGGATGGCCCGGTCCGTGACGTGGATGTCGGCCGGATCGCCGGACAGCGCCGCCCAGCGGAACGGCCCGCGGCCCTCGCAGAACAGCGGGCGGATGTAGGCGGGCACGAACCCGGGGAAATCGAAGGCGCGCTCCAGCCCGCCGAGCTTGGCCTCGCCGCGGATGGAGTTGCCGTAGTCGAAGACCTCGGCGCCGGCGTCCAGGAAGCCGACCATGGCGCCGACATGTTCGGCCATGGATTCCCTTGCTCGGTCGGTGAACTCGTCCGGCTTGCGGGCCGCGTAGTCGTGCCAGTCGTCCACCGACACCCCGACCGGCAGGTAGGCCAGCGGGTCGTGGGCGGAGGTCTGGTCGGTGACGATGTCCACCTCAACGCCCCGGCGCAGGATCTCCGGCACGATCTCGGCGGCGTTGCCGATCACCGCCACCGACAGGGCCTTGCGGTCCCGCTTGGCGGCCAGCACCAGGTCGATCCCCTCGTCGAGGTTCTCGGCGATCACGTCCAGGTAGCGGGTGTCCACCCGGCGCTGCGCCCGGGCGCGGTCGCACTCGATCGCCAGCACCGCCCCGCCGTTCAGCGTCACCGCCAGCGGCTGCGCGCCGCCCATGCCTCCCAAACCGGCAGTGAGCGTGAGGGTTCCGGAAAGCGTCCCCCCGAACCTCTTGTCGGCGATCGCGGCGAACGTCTCGTAGGTGCCCTGCACGATGCCCTGGCTGCCGATGTAGATCCAGGAACCGGCGGTCATCTGGCCGTACATGGTCAGGCCCATGGCCTCCAAGCGGCGGAACTCCGGCCAGGTGGCCCAATCCGGGACCAGGTTCGAGTTGGCGATCAGCACCCGCGGCGCCCACTCGTGGGTGCGCAGCACCCCGACCGGCCGGCCGGACTGCACCAGCATGGTCTCGTCGGACTCCAGGTCGACCAGGGTCCGGCAGATCGCGTCGAAGGACGCCCAGTCCCGGGCGGCTCGGCCGGATCCGCCGTACACGACGAGGTCGTCGGGATCCTCGGCGACCTCCGGGTCGAGGTTATTCTGGATCATCCGCAGCGGGGCCTCGGTGGCCCAGGACTTGGCGGTCAGGGTGGTACCGCGCGGGGCGCGGACCGGGCGAGGACCGGCGGTCGGGGTGCTCATCACGACTCCTTCGAGAAGCTGGTTGCGGCGAGGGTGTCGGGGTTGGTGGCGGTGGCAGCGGCGGCGATACGGCCGGTGACGACCAGGTCGACCACCGCGTCGATCTCGGTGGCCAGGTGCCGATCCGGGCCAGGCCCGGCGACCACGGAACGGATCAGATCGCGCACCGCCCCGGTGGCGACGCCCGGCTGCAGGGGGGCGCGCAGGTCCAGTCCCCGCGCGGCGGTGAGGATCTCGATGGCCAGCACCCGGCACAGACCGTCCACCGCCCGGCGCAGTTTCCGGCCGGCGTGCCAGCCCATGGAGACGTGGTCCTCCTGCATGGCCGAGGACGGGATGGAGTCCACCGAGGCGGGCGAGGCGAGCCGCTTGAGCTCGGAGACGATGCCGGCCTGGGTGTACTGGGCGATCATGTGGCCGGAGTCGACGCCGACCTCGTGGGCCAGGAACGGCGGCAGGCCGTGCGAGCGGGCCGGGTCCAGCATGCGGTCGGTGCGACGCTCGGCGATGGAGGCAACGTCGGCGACCGAGATGGCCAGGAAGTCCAGCACGGCGGCGATCGGGGCTCCATGGAAGTTTCCGTTGGACTCCACCCGGCCGTCGGGCAGCACGACCGGATTGTCGATGGCGCTGGCCAGCTCTCGCGCGGCGACGGTCGCGGCATGCTCGGCGGTGTCGCGGGCGGTGCCGTGCACGGCGGGGGCGCAGCGCAGCGAGTAGGCGTCCTGCACCCGGGTGTCCTCCGGCCCGGCGTGCGAGGCGACGATCGGCGATCCAGCCAGCAGCGCGGCGATCCGGGCGGCGCTGGTGCCCTGGCCGGGGTGCGGGCGCAGCGCGGCCAGGTCGGCGGCGAACACCCGGTCGGTGCCCAGCAGCGCCTCGACGCTCATGGCGGCGGCGACGTCGGCGACGTCCAGCAGGTTCGCCAGGTCGGCCAGCGCCAGCAGCAGCATGCCGAGCATGCCGTCGGTGCCGTTGATCAGCGCCAGGCCCTCCTTCTCGGCCAGGGTCACCGGTGCGAGCCCGGCGGCGGCCAGCGCCTCGGCCGCCGGGACTCGGCCGGTGACTTCGGGTCCTGGCCGGTCCGGGCCCCCGACGGTGACCTCGCCCTCCCCGGTCAGCGCGAGCGCGGCGGCGGCCAGCGGGGCCAGGTCCCCCGAGCAGCCCAGGGATCCGTACTCCGGGACGATCGGGGTGATGTACGCGTTGAGCAGGCCGGCGTAGGCCCGCGCGGTGCCGGGGCGGATGCCGGTGCGGCCGGTGGCCAGGGTGGACAGCCGCAGCAGCATCATGGCGCGCACCACCTCGGTCTCCACGGGGGCTCCGGAGCCGGCGGTGTGCGAGCGAATCAGCGAGGCCTGCAGGTCGGCGCGGCGGTCCGGCGGGATGCGGGTGGTGGCCAGCGCGCCGAATCCGGTGGAGATGCCGTAGTGCGGGGCGGTGTCGGTCGCCAGTGCATCCACCACGGCGCGGGAGGCGGCCATGGCGGCCAGCGCCTCGTCGGTCAGTGCCAGCGGCGCACCCTGGCGGGCGACGGCGACGACCTGATCAGGGTGGAGCGGTCCGGTGCCCACCGGAACGGTGCCCACCGGAACGGTGCCCACCGGAACGGTGCCCACCGGAACGGGGCGGGCGGCGGTGTGCTGCGTCATGCCGTCATTGCATCCCGGGATCGGGTCCCGCGCGAGACCCCAGCGGCAGGTTCTGTCCGGTATACCGGACAGATGACGACTGCCACCGGGCGGCGGCCCGTTCCGGCACTGCGCCGGGGGCTCGAGGTGCTGCACGTGCTCGCCAGCCGGCCGGGTCCGGTCTCGGCGGCGGCGCTGGCCAGGGACCTGGGTTTGCCCCGATCCACCGTCTACGAGTTGCTCACCGAGCTGGCGGCGGCCGGCTTCGCGGTGCACCTGCCCGCGCAGCGGCGGTGGGGGCTGGGCCTGTCGGCGTTCGAGATCGGCAGCGCCTACCTGCGCGGGCAGCCGCTGGAGCGGCTGGCCGGCCCGGTGCTGGCCAGGCTCGGCCGGCTGTTCGAGGCGCGCGGAGCCACCGCCCAGCTAGGCGTGCTGCACGGGGCGCAGACGCTGTACCTGGCCAAGGAGCGGCCGCTGCACGGCCCGACGCTGGTGACCGAGGTCGGCGTCCGACTGCCGGCGGCGCTGACCGCCACCGGCCTGTCGATCCTGGCGGCGCTGCCCGCCGCTCAGGTGCGAGCGCTGTTCCCGGGTCCGACGGCGTTCGTCATCCGGACCGGCCGGGGCGTGCGCACGCTGCCGCAGTTGCGGTCCCGGCTGACCGCGGTCCGGCGGCGCGGATGGGCGGTGGAGGACGGCGAGGTCTCCCCGGACACGGCCTCGCTGGCGGCGCCCGTGTTCGACCACAACGGGATGCCGATCGCCGCCGTCGGGATCACGGTGGCGCACCGCTGCCCGGCCGACCCGGACGCCCTGGAGGGCTGCGGGACCGACCTGGCGGAGTTCTCCACGGTCGTGCGCAGCGCCGCCGCCTCCGTCACCGGCGCGATCGGCGGCCGAGCCCCGGACTGATGGCCCGGCCCTCCACCAGGCCGAGGCGCGTCAGGGCGTCAGGACGACGCCGGGGACGGGTCATCCACTGAAGTCGGACTCCCCCGCATGGACGCTCGCAGCGTGATAGGAGTACCTGATGGACGACCGGCAATCCGTGCTGCGCGACGTCGGCGCGGTGCTAGGAATGCCGCTGCAGTCCGTCCAGACCCTGCGGGGCGGAGATCGCGCCCTCGTCCAGCGGGTGCGGAGACCCGATGGGACCACCGTCGTCGTGAAGGCTTTCGCCGCACGCGGGGAGGGCTGGGCCAGGGAGTCGGCCGCACTGGGATCGGCCCCGGCCGGGATCGCCCTCCCGCGCCTGCTCGCAGCGACGGACGATCCGCCCGCGATCGTCATGACCGATCTCGGTGGTGGCGCCTCGGTCGCCGATGCGTTGCTGTCGGGCCAGCCCCAGCGAGCACATGCGGCGGTGCTCGGCTGGGCCGAGGCCATCGCGCGCCTGCATTCGGCGACCGCTGATCTGGGGTGCGAATTCCGAGATGCGTTGGCACAACGCGATCCAGCGCTGCCGGACGACGGCACCCCGCAGATGCTGGAGTCCGCGGCACGCGATCTCGCGGCGTTGGCCCATCGGCTCGGAGTCGAGATCCGTGCGGAAGCGCTCGAGCGGCTCCGGGTTCTGCTGCGCGAGCCTGAGGCGGTGACGATGTCACCGTCGGACGCGTGCCCCGACAACAACATCACCACCCCAGAGGGGCTGGCCCTGCTGGACTTTGAGGGCGCCCAGTACCGACACCTCGCATGGGATGTCGCCTACCTCGCGGTCCCCTGGCCGTCGTGCTGGTGCTCGTGGAGACTGCCCGACCGGACGGCCACCGCCGCCCTGCGCGTCTACCGGAAGATCGCGACGCTGCCCTACGTGCACACCCCGCGCTTCGACGAGGACCTCACCCGCGCCGTCGCCGGGTGGGCACTGGTGTCGACGGCATGGTTCGCCGGCAACGCGCTGGGATCCGATCCCGCACCGCAGGACCCACGCCTGATCTCTCCGACCCGCCGGGCGATGATCCTGCACCGGCTGTCGCGCGCCGCCACACAGGGTGTGGAGCCACTGCTGGCGGACTGCGCCGCGAGACTGCGGGCCGCGTTCGCGCGCCGCTGGGGTGAGGTCCCACTGGCCGAGGCGCCCGCCTTCC
>JBIQML010000229.1:0-7159 GCA_044463405.1 Nakamurella lactea
CGGTGAGCGCAGAGTACCGGCCCCCCACATGGGGATCGGCCTCGAACACGGCCCGGTAGCCGGCCTCGGCGGCCAAGTCCGCCATCGGCGAGCCGGGATCCGTCACCACCACGATCCGGGACGCCGCGTCGATACCGGCGTCGGTGAACGCCTTGGTGTAGATCCTCCGGTGCGAGTCGGTCTCCACGGTGGTGCCGGACTTGGAGGAGACCACCAGCACCGTGCGGTCCAGCTTCTCGGCGAGCGCGGAACGGACCTGCTCGGCGTCCGTGGTGTCCAGCGTCACCAGCTCCACACCGGCGGTCGCGGCGATCACCTCCGGCGCCAGCGAGGAGCCGCCCATGCCGGCCAGCACCACGTGGTCGACGCCCTCGGCGGCCAGCTCGGCACGCAGCGCCTCGATCCGGGCCACCAGCGGGCGGGACGTCTCGGCCAGCGTGACCCAGGACAGCCGGATGGCCGACTCGTGCTCGGCGTCCGGTCCCCACAGGGTGGGATCCTGGGCGGTCATCTTCGAGGCGACCTGCGCGTCGACCAGGCCCTGCACGGCGCCGGCCAGGGCCGCCTCGTCCCGGTAGCCCAGGGTCAGCGAGATCCCGCCGGGCGCGTCCACCTGATTGAGCCCCATGGTCACTTCCCGGCCTGATCCAGCGCGCCCTGCACGGTCTGGATCAGCTCCGCCCAGGACTTGTCGAACTTCTGCACGCCCTCGCGCTCCAGCACGTCGAACACGTCCGGCAGGTCGACGCCAAGGGCGGCCAGATCGTCGAACACCTTCTGGGACTCGTCGTAGGTGCCGTGCACGGTGTCACCGCGGATCACCCCGTGGTCGGCCACCGCGTCGATGGTCTTCTCCGGCGCGGTGTTCACCGTGTCGGCCACCACCAGTTCGACCACGTATCGGGTGTCGTCGTAGGCCGGGTCCTTGACGCCGGTGGACGCCCACAGCGGGCGCTGCACGGTGGCGCCGGCCGCCTTCAGCGCCTCCCAGCGCGGGCCGGAGAAGCGCTGCTCGTACAGCTGGTAGGCCAGCCGGGCGTTGGCGATGGCCGCCTTGCCGCGCAGCGCCGCCGCCTCGGGCGTGCCGATGGCGTCCAGCCGCTTGTCCACCTCGGTGTCCACCCGGGAGACGAAGAACGACGCCACCGAGGTCAGCTTCGACAGGTCGTGCCCGTTCTCCCTGGCCCTCTCCATGCCGGAGAAGAACGCGTCGATCACCTGGCCGTAGCGCTCCAGGGAGAAGATCAGCGTGACGTTCACCGAGACGCCCTCGGCCAGCGTGTTCGCGATCGCCGGGATGCCCTCGGCGGTGGCCGGGATCTTCACGTAGAGGTTGGGCCGGTCCACGATCTTGGACAGCTCCAGGGCCTGCGCCACGGTACCGGTGGTGTCGTGCGCCAGTCCGGGCTCCACCTCGATGGACACCCGGCCGTCGATGCCGGCGGTGGCCGCGTTCACCGGCGCGAACAGGTCGCAGGCCTGCCGCACGTCGTCGGTCATCAGGGTGCGGGCGGTGGCGTCGACGTCGGCGCCGCGGGCGGCGAGCTCGGACACCTGCTGCGCGTACTCCTCACCGTCGGAGAGGGCCTTGGCGAAGATCGTCGGGTTGCTCGTCACCCCCGTGATGTGCTTGTTCGCGATCAGGTCGGCGAGGTTG
Organism: Nakamurella lactea; assembly: GCA_044463405.1. Classification (GTDB taxonomy): domain Bacteria; phylum Actinomycetota; class Actinomycetes; order Mycobacteriales; family Nakamurellaceae; genus Nakamurella; species Nakamurella lactea_B. The sequence goes on from JBIQML010000229.1 coordinate 1,658, forward strand.
CCGGTGCGCAGCCGCTCGCGGGACAGGTCGTCCAGCCACAGCGAGACGCCGGCCGCCGTCAATTGATCCAGTGCAGCGCTCATGATGATCAACTCCTTGTCGTCGATGGCGGTGCGGTGCCGGCGCCCCGTCCGGGCCGCCGCCGCGCCGTCCTCTGGTTCAGCGTGCGGCGGCGGCGATCGATTCCTTGGCGGCCGCCACGGTCGCCTCCGGTGTGATGCCGAACTCACGGAACAGTGTGGCGAAGTCGGCCGAGGCCCCGAAGTGCTCCAGCGAGATCGCCCGCCCGCCAGAGCCGATCCACCGCCACCACGGCTGCGCCACACCGGCCTCGATGGACACCCGGGCGGTGACGGACGGCGGCAGCACCGAGTCGATGTACTCCTGCGGCTGCTGGGCGAACCAGTCCATGCAGGGCATCGACACCACGCGGGCGTTCACGCCGTCGGCAGCCAACCGATCCCGCGCCGCCACGGCGATCTGCACCTCGGAGCCGGTGGCGATCAGGATCACGTCGGGATCCCCGTCACCGCCGTCGCCGCCGAGCACGTACCCGCCGCGTGCCAACCCCTCGGCCGAGGTGCCCTCCAGCACCGGCACGTTCTGCCGGGTGAGCGCCAGCCCGACGGGGCCGCTGGCCCAGACGTGCTGCCGCTGCAGGATGGCCTTCCACGCGTAGGCGGTCTCGTTGGCGTCGGCCGGCCGCACCATGGACAGGTTGGGGATCGCCCGCAGCGCCGCCAGATGCTCCACCGGCTGGTGGGTCGGGCCGTCCTCGCCCAGCCCGATCGAGTCGTGCGTCCACACGTAGACCACCGGCGCGCCCATCACCGAGGCCAGCCGGACGGCGCCGCGCATGTAGTCGGAGAACACCAGGAAGGTTCCGCCGTACGGCCGGGTCGGGCCGTGCAGGGCGATGCCGGTCAGGATGGCGCCCATGGCGTGCTCGCGGATCCCGAAGTGCAGGGTCCGGCCGTACGGGTGCGCCGTCCACTCCTTGGTGGTCGCGGCGATCGGCGCGAACGAGTCGGCACCGGTCATCGTGGTGTTGTTGGACTCCGCCAGATCCGCCGAGCCACCCCACAGCTCGGGCAGCACGTCGGCCAGCGCGGACAGCACCTGCCCGGACGCCTTGCGGGTGGAGGTGCCCTTGGGGTCGACGTCGAAGGATGGCAGGTGGTCCTCCCAGCCGTCCGGGAGCTCCCTGGCGGTCAGCCGGTCGAACAGGGCCTTGCGGTCGGGCTCGCGCTGCGCCCACGCGTCGAAGTCGCCCTGCCACGCCTGGTGCGCGGCGGCGCCCCGCTCGGCGACCTTGCGGGCGTGCTCCAGCACGTTGTCCTCGATCTGGAAGCTCTTGTCCGGGTCGAAGTTCAGGATGCGCTTGACGGCGGCGACCTCGTCGGTCCCCAGTGCCGCGCCGTGCGCCTTGCCGGTGTTCATCAGGTTGGGCGCCGGGTAGCCGATGATGGTGCGGATCGCGATGAACGACGGCTTGTCGGTGACGGCCTTCGCGTTCTCGATGGCGGTCAGGATGCCGTTGACGTTCTCTCCGCCGGAGACCCGCTGCACGTGCCAGCCGTACGCCTCGTAGCGGGCGGGCACGTCCTCGGACAGCGCGATGTCGGTGTCGTCCTCGATGGAGATCTGGTTGTGGTCGTAGAAGACGATCAGGTTGCCCAACTGCTGCCGGCCGGCGATGGAGGACGCCTCGGAGGTGATGCCCTCCTCGATGTCCCCGTCGGAGGCGATCACGTAGATGTAGTGGTCGAACGGGGAGGCGCCCCACGCCGGATCCGGGTCGAACAGGCCTCGCTCCCGGCGGGCCGCCATGGCCATGCCGACGGCGGACGCCAGGCCCTGGCCGAGCGGGCCGGTGGTGATCTCCACCCCGCGGGTGTGCAGGTGCTCGGGGTGGCCGGGGGTCAGCGAGCCCCAGGTGCGCAGCGCCTCCAGGTCCGACATCTGCAGCCCGTAGCCGGACAGGAACAGCTGCAGGTACAGCGTCAGGCTGGAGTGGCCGCAGGACAGCACGAACCGGTCGCGGCCCGGCCACTCGGGATCCGCCGGGTCGTGCCGCATCACCCGCTGGAACAGCGTGTAGGCCAGCGGCGCCAGGCTCATGGCGGTGCCGGGGTGGCCGTTGCCGGCCTTCTGCACGGCATCGGCGGCCAGCACCCTGATGGTGTCGACGGCACGCCGGTCGGCGTCGGTCCAGTCCACCGGCACGTGGGGGGTGACCAGCTGGGTGAACTCGTCGCTGGGGACCGATTCCGGAACGGGCAGGTCCAGGGGCTGCGGCGGGTTCGCTGCAGGTCCGGTCGGTGACGTGGATGGCTCAGGCACGTCGGCCCTCCTTCGCATGTGGTCGCGCATGTGGTCGGCTTGGTTCGGCAGCCGGTCGGGCGGCCGTTGCCGGCCGCGACCGGTCGGGTCTCGGGCCGCCTCTGAGCCTAATCCCCGGATGGCGCCACTGATCATGCACGGCTGGTCGAGGGGCGGTCGGCGCGCGCCGATCCGGACGCGGACCGCTGCGGGCCGGCCGGCGGGGCAGACCCTAGGATGGCGGGCGGGTGACGAATCGCCCGTCGGCTCGATGCGGGCAGTCGCCCGATGTCATCGGCCCACGATCAGCAGGGAGCGCGCAACGTGAGTGGGGCATCGCCGGGCGGCCGGACAGCACGGCCGTCCGCAGCGACCACCGTCGCGGGTCCCTCCGGGTCGGCGCCGTCGGTGGCGGTCGGCCTGCCCGCTCCGGCCGATTCCTCGGCGCCGTCCGTGCCGGTCGGGTCCGCCGACGCCTCCCCGGTGCCGGCCACCGGCAGGGTGCCCGTCACCGCCCGCGCGGCGCACCACACGCCGGCCGGCCCACCGACGGTCCGGGATCGGCTCGGCGCGTACCTGGCGCTGACCAAGCCCCGGATCATCGAGCTGCTGCTGATCACCACGATCCCGGCGATGTTCGCCGCGCAGCGCGAGGTGCCGGGGATGGGGGTGCTGCTGCTCACGCTGATCGGGGGCACCCTCGCGGCGGGCAGCGCCAACGCGCTGAACTGCGTGGCGGACGCGGACATCGACGCGGTGATGCGACGCACCAGGACCCGGCCGCTGGCCCGGCACGCGGTGCCCACCCGCAACGCGCTGGTCTTCGCGATCGTGCTGGGCGTGCTGGCGGTGACCATGCTCGCCCTCACCACCACCTGGCAGGCCGGGGCGCTGACCGCGGTGGCGATCCTGTTCTACGTCTTCGTCTACACCCTGTGGCTCAAGCGGCGCACCCGGCAGAACATCGTGTGGGGCGGGTTGGCCGGCTGCATGCCGGTGATCATCGGCTGGTCGGCGGTGACGGGCGGCATCGGCTGGCCCGCCTGGGTGTTCTTCGGGGTGATCTTCTTCTGGACGCCGCCGCACACCTGGGCGCTGGCCATGCGCTATCGGGAGGACTACGCCGCGGCCGGCGTGCCGATGCTGCCAGTGGTGGCCCCCGAGCGGGACGTGGTGCGGCAGATCGTGCTGTACAGCTGGGCGATGGTGGCCTGCTCGCTGCTGCTGATCCCGGCCTCGTCCTGGCTGTATGCGGCCGTGGCGGCGCCGGTGGGGGTGGCGTTCCTGGCCGTGGCGCACCTGCTGCACACCCGGGTGATGCGCGGCACGCCGGCCCGGCCCATGACGCTGTTCCACCTGTCGAACCTGTACCTGACGGCGATCTCGGTGGCCTGGGCGGTGGATGCCGCGCTGGGCTTCTCGGTGGTGGGCTGGTGGCCATGGTGAGCGGGGCCGGAGGCCCGAGCGACCAGTCGGGCACAGCGAGCGGGGCCGGAGGCCCGAGCGACCAGTCGGGCACAGCGAGCGGGGCCGGAGCGGGCGCCGAGCCCGAACTGTCCGGCGGCGACGCCGAGGCGGTGGGCCGGCTGCGGGACTTCGCGGCCCGGCACGGCGGTGAGGCGGTCGCGGTGATCGACTACCTCGGCCGGAACGGCGCCCGCATCGTGCTGATCGCCCCGGACGGCCGGTTCGGGGACGAGGTGGTCAGCTCGACGAAGGCCGCCGCCCAGGCGTGCCGACGGGCCGGGATCGAGGTCCGGGAGTGGGATCGGGAACTGACGTCCCAGATCACGCCCACCCCCGCCGACCGGGTGCAGATGGGCACCCGGGGGCACTGATCAGGCGGTGACGGGGTCCGGATCCGGGTCCGGCTCTCGGGTACGGGTGGCCATCACCACCGAGGCCGCCGCGCCGACCAGGCAGACCGCGCCCAGCACGTGCAACAGCACCAGCAGTTCGGGAACGCCCAGCGCGTACTGCACCAGCCCGATCGCGCCCTGAGCGACCGTCACGCCCACCAGCGCCCCGACGCGCACCAGCAGCCGGCGCGGCGCCCTGGTCGCCAGGAACCCCACGCCCAACGCCACCATCAGGCCCAGGTACAGGAACATCAGATCGGCGTGCAACTGGGCGAGGCTCTGCACCGAGACGTCCAGCCGGGGGGTGTTCACGTCACCGGCATGCGGCCCCGCGGCGGTGACGAGGGTGCCGGCGACGCACAGTGCGGCCAGTTCGACCACCGTCAACCAGGCCAGGACGTGCAGCGGTCGCGGCACCGTCAGCCGGATCCGCCCGTCGCTCTCGCCGAGCCGGATGAGCACCACCACGGCCGCGAACAGCAGCACCAGTGATACCAGCAGGTGCGGCGCCACTGTCCACCACTTCAGGCCGGTGTAGACCACGATGCCGCCCCATACGGCCTGGAACAGCACCCCGACCGGGCCGATCGCGGCCAGCAGCAACAACTGGCGCCGCACCGGCCGCATCATCGCGATCAGCAGGAACGTCCCCAGCGAGGCGACCAGCACGATGCCGGTGATGGTGCGGTTGCTGAACTCGATGGCCTGGTGGAACGCCGCCAGTCCGGTGCGGTACTCGGGCACCAGCGAGCCCGGCTGGCACTCCGGCCAGGTGGCGCAGCCCAGGCCGGATCCCGTCACCCGCACGGTCGCTCCGGTCACGGCGATCAGGCCGTTGGTGATCACCGCCGCCCAGGCGAATGCCCGCACCAGCCGCATCGGCGGGCGCCACGTCAGGACCGTGGCGAGGCCGCGCCGGCGCGCGGCCCGGGCCGACGGCGCGGCGGGCGGGGGAGTGGTTACTGCCATCGGAACCAGCGTACGGTCCCCAGCCAACCCAGCAGTATCCACACCAGAAGCACGACGATGCAGGTCACGGCGGGTGCCCGGCCGTCGGTGAGGACGTCGCGCAGCCCGCTGGACAGCGCCCCGGCGGGTGTGAGTTCGCCCACCACGCGCAGCCAGCCGGGTGCCCGGGACAGCGGGATCAGCACCCCGCCGATGGCCAGCAGCACCAGCCACACCAGGTTGGCCAGCCCCAGCACGGCCTCCGCGCGCAGCGTCCCGCCCAGCAGCAGCGCCAGCCCGACGAACGCGGCGATGCCGAGCAGCACCAGCAGCACCGCCCAGCCGGGGTTGCCGCGCGGGTGCCACCCCAGCG